>DATBCZ010000177.1:0-7219 GCA_036270175.1 Steroidobacteraceae bacterium
GTGACCCAGGCCGCCGATTCCCAGTACGGCGACCAGATCGCCGGCGGTTGCACCGCTGTGACGCAGCGAGTTGAACGTAGTGATGCCGGCGCAGAGCAGTGGCGCAGCGTCCTCCGATTTCAGGTCATCCGGTACGGCGGCAAGCGCCTCGAACGGCGCAATCATGTACTCGGCATAGCCGCCATCGTAGGAGATGCCGGGGACCTGTCCTTCGACGCAGGTGATGAAATCGCCGCGGCGGCATGAATTGCAATGACCGCAATGACCGCCATGCCAACCTACACCGACGCGCATGCCCTGCTTCCAATCCGGCACGTCCGCCCCGACGGCGTCGATGATGCCCACCACCTCATGACCCGGAACGCGAGGATATCTTATGGTGGGAATTGCACCGACCACGGTGAACATGTCGCTGTGGCAGACACCGCAGGCCTGAACCTTGATGCGCACCTGGCGCGCCTTTGGCTCGGGTATGTCACGCTCGACGACTTCGAGGCCTGCATTGGGCTTGGTAACCTGGACGGCTTTCATGCGCGGCATGACAACTCCCAACAGTAGGTGGTGGGGGCCGCCACACTAAACCCATTGCTTACGAAACGAAAGCGTGCGCGAAAAGCTAGCGGGGGCGGCGCCTGAGCGCCGCCCCCGGAAAGCCCACGCTTACTTCAAATCCGCCCGCTGCATTGTCTGCGAGCCGATTACCGTCCGGATCTTGGCGCGGGCCGATTCAGACTGGTTCGCCTTGTCGACAGAACCCTCGACCTGCGCACTGATCGAGTCCAACTTGCCGCCTAGACCATCGAGCGCAGCCCAGTTCTTGTACTCGACGACCAGGTAGATGTCGGGATCCTGCGGGCCGCGTGGCTCGACGACCAGGACCTCATAGCTGTTGATGAGCCCGGCTTTCTTCGCCGCCTCCTCCTGCTGCTTCCACGTTGTGGCCAGCCAATGCATGTAGTCGTCAAAATGACCGTCGACGGTCCGGACGGAGGAAACATTGACCACGGGCCCGTCCTTGTAGTCACGGCCGTCAGCATGGGCTGTCGTCGCGACCGTCGTGGCCAACAGTAGAGCACCGAGCGCACTTCTGAACGAGATCGTTGGTGTCATGTTTGTAGCTCCCGAGTGAGTTAGTTTTAGTACTCCGGCGCCGGTATGCTACGCAGCGTCATAGCGGTACGCACGCTGCAATGCGGCGAATTTCTTTTGATACGCCCAGGAGACCGGTGATCCGAACGGCCATAGCCTGCCGCCCCGGGCTGGCCCTGATGGACGCGCGCTGGCGAGGATTCGGGAACGGCAGGTGAATCTGCTATCGTCCCCTGTATCCAGGTGAGTCCCCGGCAGGTAAATCATGCAAATCGATCCGGCTCTGCACACAAGCGCCGCTAGTTACAAGATACTGACCAATGTGGTCGTCCCGCGACCGATTGCCTGGGTTACCAGTCTGAGTCCAACAGGTGTCATCAACCTGGCGCCGCTGAGTTTCTTCAACGCGGTGGGCAGCGAGCCGCTGTACGTGGCTGTCGACTAGGGTCGCCCTCAACGTACTGCCGCACTACCGATCGGTTCGAGCTGCCCCGGATCAGCTACCAGGAGTGGCTGGCCTCAACAGGAAGTCGTAATTGACCGTATAAAACGGTGTATCCATGCGCTCGCCACTGGGCCCGACGCCCGGCGGGTGCCGGTCGAATTGCGCCACGAGTGACTCCTTCATCCCGAACACGGCATCGGAATCCAGGTATTCACTCCCGGCAACGAACAGGTGCGTAGTCACCGGCAAATGTCCGGGCGCCGAAACGATCATGTGGATGTGGCCGGGGCGATAGGGATGGCGTCCCATCTTGCGCAGCATGCGTCCCACCGGCCCGTCGGTTGGAACCGGATAGAACGTCGGCCTGATCGAGCGAAATGCGTAACGTCCTTCGGCGTCGGTTCGAATCCTCCCGCGCGCCTTCATGCCCGACTCCCCGGGAATCTGCATGTCGTAGTTGCCTTCGCCGTCGCCCGACCAGATGTCGAGCAGCGCATTCTCGAGCGGCCGGCCATCCCCACCGAGCACGCGCCCGGAATAAAACGTCGGCTCCCCTTTCACACCCTCCGCAAGGTTACTGCCGCGCGGCAGATCGGGAGCGCCCTCCCAGTAGAAAGGGCCCAGCACCGTCGATTCGGCGCTGCCCTCATCCGCGGGATGGTTGAGAGTGATAACGAGCACCGACACACCCAACGTATCGGACAGGAGGATGAACTCCTGGCGCTTGCTCGTGCAGGTCTGACCGACGTCGGTGAGGAATTCAATCGCCGCGAGCCATTCGGGCTCGGTCAGCTGCACCTCCCGGACGAAGTCATGAAGATGTGTGATCAGCGAAGTCATGACGCGCTTGAATCGCGGATCGTCGCTTTGGGAGAGCCGCCCGATGACAGCCTGGGTAATACTCTTCTCGTCGAACTCACGCATGCTGATGCTACTTCCTCTTGCCTCTCTCGCACTCAGAACTTGTAGGTGACATCAACCCCGTAACGGCGCGGCAACGCCCTCCAGAGGAACCCGCCCGTGGAGAACTCGGCATTGTAAATCTTGTTCGTCAGATTCTTCGACCAGGCGGTCACCGTCCATCGTCCCCCCTCGAGGCCGGCCCGCAGGTCGACCAGGTTGACGGGATCACGTGAGGTTACATTGTACGGGTCCCACCAGGTACGGCCAATTTCCTGGTAGTCGAGACGCACCGTGCCGTTGATCCCGTCGACGAGCGGCTGGCGGTACTGCGCACCGAGGCCGACGGTGTTCTTGGTCAGCAGCGGCGGCTTATTGCCCACGACCGTGGGATCCTCCATGCGGGTGATCTTGCCATCCGTGTAGCCGAAGTTCGCGTACAGGTCGATCCGGTCGGTGGCTTTCGCATTCAGCTCGAGCTCGACACCCTTGTACGTGGCGTCCAGGTTACCGAGATTCTGTGTCGAGGTGGTGGCATCGAAGTAGAAGAAGTAACCGTTGTGCGACTTCGTGTGGAATAGCGACAGATTCGCGTTCAGCCGCCGGTCGAGGAACTGGCTCTTGGCGCCCAATTCCCAGGTATCGGCCACCTCGGCATTGAACAGGTCATGCACCCCCTGATGGCCGGACGCCGCCGCGATCGCCCCCACCCCGGTCTGGTTGAAGCCACCACTACGAAACCCACGGCTCCAGCCGCCGTAGATGGTTAGGTTGTCGAGCGGTTTGTACCGCAGGGTGCCCTTGGGCTGTGTCTCGCTGAAGGTGTGCTTGCGTACCTCGCCGTTGAAGGCGGTTGGATCGGGCAGGAACTGGGTCGGCGTATCGGTGGTGTTCTGGCGCGAATCCTCATCGTAGCGGATCGCCGCATCGAACTCGAGCTGGTCGTTGATCTCGTAGGTCGCATCGCCAAACACCGCCCAGGCGTTGTTGTTCTGCGAGTCGGCGAGGAACGTGATGTTGGTATTGGTCGCAAACGGATTGGTTGGATCGATCAGCGGATTCCGATAGACGCGCGGCACGCCCGCACCCCGGTCCACGATATTGTCGGTGGAGATAAAGCGCTCGGTGTGGACGAAATAGGCCCCCGCGATCCAGGAGAAGCCGCCGACCTTGTTCGAGGTGAAACGCAGCTCCTGGCTCCAGGTCTGCTCGTCGATGTACTGGCTCTGACTCTCGTCGAACGGTCCGCCCAGGGCTGGCGGGATAGCCGCGAAGAAGGCGTTATAGGCGATGGAGGTCGGGATGGGCCGGAAATCGTAGGCGTCTCCGGTGTCGATCTCCCTGGTGTGGTTGTAGTCCGACACCGCGGTAAACGTGCCAAATTCGGCGGTGTAATCGAGCTTCAGCGCCGTATCCAGCACGTCGCGGTTGTCAACGCCCAGGTTGTTGTTCTGGATCGGGCTGGTGACGTCGTTCGCATTCGGTGGCGTCGTGAAAGTGCTGAAGGGGTTCGCCTCGCTATCACGCGGAATGATGTAGTAGTAGGCGGACGTCTTGACGCGATCGCGCAACACCCGTAGATCGGCGCTCCAGTCATCGGCGGGCTTCCATAACAGCCGCAGCCGGCCGGAGTAATTCCGATAGGGATCGGCCTTGCGATCGAGATAAGTGTTCTCCAGATAGCCGTCGGTATTGTAGAAATTGAGCGAAGCGCGGTACCTGAGAGTCCCTGCCGAGTCGATCGGCCCGCTGACGGCCACCTGGGCTTTCTCGGACAAGCCGTTGCCGATGCCGACCTTGCTGGTGCCTTCAAAGTGATCTGAAGGATCGACGGTGTGGATGATGATGGCGCCGCCGATGGCGTTGCGTCCGTAGAGTGCACCCTGCGGGCCTTTCAGCACCTCGATCTGCTGGATGTCAGTCAGCTCCTGGTTGAACTCGTAGGGATTGGTCTCGAGCACCCCATCGACCAGCACGGCGACCGAAGGCTCGCTGTTGCGCGCCTGGGAGATACCGCGGACCGTGATGAAGGAGTTGCCGACGTTCTGCACCTCCACCATGGTCATGTTGGGGACCATCGCGACAAAGTCCCGTGGATTTTCGATCCCCGCGGATTGAATCTGCTGAGCCGTGAACACGTTCACCGTAATGGGCACGTTTTGGAACGTCTCGTCACGCCTGCGCGCCGTTACTACCACCTCGTCGAGTGAAAGAGGTTGGGTTTGCGCCCAGGCCGATTCCGCAAACAGGGCGATTCCCAACGCGACAGCCAGTACTGACAGAACCAAGCGTAGAGCAGCGTTCATGTGGCCCCCCTTGCTCCAGACTCGCTTTGCAACTGCGCGCGGACCATCCGCGCCCCGGCGACCATGGCCTGGAGCTTGCCGAACGCAATCTCGCGGGGCAGATACTTCATGCCGCAGTCCGGCGCAACCAGGAGATTGGCGGGACTGACATACGGCAGCGCCCGGCGGATGCGGCTCGCAACGAGCTCAGGCGATTCGACCGTTTGACTGGCAAGATCGATGACACCGAGAATGATTTTCTTCCCCGGCAGCCCTTCGAGAACGGCACAGTCGAGACCCGACTGCGCTGTTTCGATCGACACCTGCGTGCAGCTGCACCCACTGAGCTCGGGGAGAAAGGAGTAACCCGACGGCCGCACGTGAATGATCGCCGCGTAGCCGAAGCAGATGTGCACCGCCGTGGCACCGGTGATGTTCTCCAGAGCTCGATTCAGGGCCGCTACTCCAAACGCGCGTGCCTCCTCAGGCCGCGCCTGCATGTAAGGCTCATCAATCTGGACAACATCGGCACCGGCGTTGAATAGATCGCGGATTTCCTCGTTCACAGCGGCGGCGTAGTCCATCGCTGCAAGTTCGCGACTTCCTCCGTAGTGGTCGATCTGCGCCTGCTGAGCCATTGTGAAAGGCCCCGGGACCGTCACCTTGACGCGTCGTTGCGTGTGACGCCGCAGGAACTCGAGATCTCTCAGACCGACGGGGTGGCGCCTGCTGATTTTTCCAACCACGCGGGGCACGGGATTCGGATGACCGCTGCGATCCAGTGCGATGCCGGGATTGTCGAGGTCGATACCCTCGAGCGCGGTCGCAAAGCGGTTCGAATAGCTTTCGCGGCGGATCTCTCCGTCGGTGATGATGTCGAGCCCCGCATCCTCCTGGGCTTTGATGGCGACGAGCGTCGCGTCGTCCTGGGCTTCAGCCAGGTGCGCCTCGGCCACCCGCCACAGCTCCCGCGCACGCACTCGTGGCGGAAAGCGGCCCGCAAGGCGCTCGCGATCAATCAGCCAGTCGGGCTGCGGATAGCTGCCGACCAGCGTTGTTGGAAACAGCATCGACGTCCCCCTCGACCATCGTCGTGTTTTCGCATACCGAAAAGACTGTCGGTTTTCGAAACAATAGTGGACTCCGATCGGAGGGATCGTCAAGTGAAGGGCGGCGCCTGGAATCCTTCGGTGGCGGCGTGCGCCGCGGAACGAGAGACCGCGGTCCGCAAGGCGAGGTGCGCTAACCCACCAACCCGCTCAGTTGCAGCGAAATCTCCCAAAGCCTGCGTGCGTCCGCGTCGTTCTGAGCTTCGGCAGTTGGCATCGCTTCCTTGCACTTTTCGAAGTACTTACCAGTGACACCTTCGACCTCGGGCGAGGACGCCAGGTAAATGAGCGTTTTCGCACCCTCTGCCGGCGTCAATGCAAACTTCTTGGCTCCCTTCACGACCAGTGAGATCAAGCCACCGCTGGCGTCCGCGAATCGAGTGGCGACAAAGCCGGGGTGGAGACAATTGGCCGTCACGCCACTTCCCGCGAGGCGACGCGCCAGCTCCCGGGTGAACAGAATGTTCATCAGCTTGGAGCGGCCGTACATGCCGAACCCGCTATAACCCTTCTCCGACTGCAGATCGCCGAAGTCGATTTTGGCGCGCCTATGTGCGTCTGACGCCGTGGACACAATGCGGGCGCCCGGTGTTGCTTGCAGCCGCGGCAGGAGTAGATTCGTGACCACGAAATACGCGATGTGATTCGTGGCGAATGTCATTTCCAACGCGTCCCCGGTCACTTGTCGCATCCCGAACAGCGCGCCGGCGTTGTTGATGAGCACGTCGATCCGTGTCTCGCTTCCCGCGATCGCTTCGGCCACGCGCTTCATCTCGGCGAGACGGGAAAGATTGGCGTAGTGAGCAACGTGATGCAGGTCAGGAGCGACGGCCTCGATACGCTTGAGGGTGTGCTCGCCGCGGGCGCGGTCACGAGCGATTAAAACGATCCGTGCACCCTGCTGCGCGAGTGCGCAAGCCGCGACCTCGCCTATGCCCGAGGTCGCACCAGTGATGACGACAGTTTTTCCGCGCATCGCACTCGCTCCTCTACTGGACGAATTCCCACGTCGCAGTTTCCCGTCACTGTTGGCCCGGACGGATTGTGGAAAGGAGCGATGATCACTGCGCCCGGCCTCGCTTGCAAGTGCGTGCTCAGCGCGAGCAACCCCGGGCGATGGCGTTCAGCAGCTCGTCATTCCGGTCCGAGCCGAGGTCCCAGAACATCATGCCACCGAGATGCCTTTCCCGGACGTAACACACTTTGTTCGCGATGGATTGCGGATCGTCGTATGAAATGAAGATCCTGGAAGCGCTGTTCCACAGATACGGCGCCTGTGCGTGCTCGTCCCAGTAGCGCGCAAATCCCTGTTTGCCGATGAACTTCCCGACCAACTCGTCGTAACTGTGGTCGCCTTCGTACCGCTCGTAGGGTTGCTTGATCCCGTTGTG
>DATBCZ010000178.1:0-8253 GCA_036270175.1 Steroidobacteraceae bacterium
CCAGGATGGCCGGCTGATGGCGCGGATTTGCGCAAGATTGAGTCGACGGGGCGTCACACCACACTGAAGCTGCTGGACGACCACCCCCACAAGGAACGTGGATACAACCCCTACGATACGGTCGCGCACGCACTGGACACCCGGCGGAAGGACGTGTGGCGGCATAAGCCCAAGCGCACTTAGCGGGCTTCACCGGGCCCATTCGCCATTTGGCGCCAGGGTGGGGAACCCCCGCGGACGCGCTATACTCCAATTACAGTGACTATCACCGACCCGGCCGCCTGACCGTGTTTCGCTGGTCAGGCCCCGCCTGGCAGGCCGGAGTGGCCGAGGCCGGGCTCACGCCCCCTCACTTGTCCCGCCAGAAACTGGCCCTATTTAGGCCAGTACATCCAGACGGCTACGCCGAACATGGCTACCGTCCCCAAATGGGCGAGGAAGCGCCACGAGCGCATCCGAGCCGATATTTCACCGTAGAAGCTGATCGCGGCGACAGCGGCGAACAGAGAGAAAACTGCGACCGCGCGCAGCAGCGGCCCGTGTTCCGGAGCAAACTGAGCCTCATTATCCGGCAGGAACAGAATCACCACCCAGGTCAGAAACAGCCCGATCGACAGCGCAAGCGCGGAGCCCGTGACAATGGCGAGTAAAAAACCCAGTGGTCGCATAGTGGTTCCGGACGCGATTCGCGCTTTTCGTACTTGCTGAGGTGCACTGCACGTTCTAGCCTTGTCCCAAAGTCTACCGAACTTACGAGCGTCGTTACGATGTCAAAACCTTTACGCCGGTCATCCGGCTGGATTGCCGCCTCAGCTCTGACGATCCTGGCCTTAGCGCTGGTCGGATCCGCCCGAGCCCCGGCGAGCACCTCGATCCTGCCGCCCGGCGCCATAGCGCCCACCGATGCGCAGCGCGCCACCGCGCGAAAAATTGGCAGGATCCTCGAGGAAGCCCACTACACGCGCGCGCCGATCGACGACAAGATGTCGGAACTCGTGTACACGCGCTACCTCGACTTCCTCGACGGCCAGCGCAGTTATTTTCTGGCCAGCGACATCACTGAATTCGCCGCCTACCGCCTGAAGTTCGACGACATGATCCGCACCGGCGACATCGAGCCGGCGTACCTGATCTTCAATCGTTTCCAACAACGCAACCGTGAGCGTATGGAAGGGGCAATCGCCCTGTTGAAGGCCGAACCCGACTGGACCGTGAACGAGTCCTTCGAGTTCGACCGTGCCAAGGCGCCGTGGCCCACCACTGCCGCCGAGATGAACGACCTGTGGCGCAAGCGTGTTAAGAACGATGCGCTGTCGCTGATGCTGACCGGCAAACAGTGGCCCGAAGTGGTCGATCTTCTGAAGAAGCGCTACGAGCGCGTCTTGAAGCGCGTCGACCAGATCACCCCGGAGGATGTGTTCGAGAATCTGATGAACGCCTATGCGCGCTCGTTCGATCCTCATTCGAGCTACTTCTCGCCGAAAAACTCCGAGGAATACCGCATCCAGATGAGCCTCAACTACGAGGGCATCGGCGCCTCGCTGCAGCTCGTCGACGACTACGTCACCATCATGAACGTGATCGAGGGCGGACCGGCCGCCGTCTCAGGCTTACTTAACACCAACGACCGCATCACCGGCGTCGGGCAGGGACATGAAGGTGGCTTCACCGATGTCATAGGCTGGCGCCTCGACGATGTCGTGCAACTCATCCGCGGCAAAGCGGGCACCAGTGTCAGGCTGCAGGTTCTCGGCGCCGGCGCCGCGCCCGGCACCAAGGAAAAGGTGTTGGAATTCACCCGGAACAAAGTGACCCTCGAGGCGCAGGCGGCGCACAAGGAAGTGAAGAACGTCACGCGCAATGGCAAGACGCTCAAGGTTGGCGTCATCACCGTGCCAGGCTTCTACCAGGACATCGCTGCCCAGAACGCCGGCGATCAGAACTTCCGCAGCACCACCCGCGACGTCCTGAAACTCATCCGTGAGCTGAAGACCGAGAACATCGACGGACTCGTGCTCGATCTGCGCGGCGACGGCGGTGGCTACCTGCCCGAAGCCACGGCTCTGACCGGACTGTTCATCGACCACGGCCCGGTGGTGCAGCTGCGGGATACCACCGGCCGGCTCGAAGTCCTCGACGATCCGGAGCCCTCACCTGCTTATGACGGCCCGCTCGCTGTCCTCGTCGACCGTTTCAGCGCGTCGGCCTCGGAGATTTTCGCGGGCGCCATTCAGGACTATCACCGCGGCGTGATCATAGGCCAGCGCACTTTCGGCAAGGGCACCGTGCAGAATCTGGTGCCGCTCGACCGTTGGTCGCAGAAGCCGACGAGCGGGCAGCTGACGGTCACCATCGGGAAGTTCTATCGCGTTACCGGCGAGAGCACGCAGCATCGCGGCGTCGAGCCCGACGTACCATTGCCCTCGGCGATCGACATGAAGGAAGTTGGAGAGAGCGCTCTAGACTCCGCCCTCCCCTGGGATCGGATCGCCGGCGTGCCGTTCCAGACCAGCACCGAGGCGACGACGGTTCCGCCGGTAGCGGTGTTAGCTTCCGAAGAGGATACCCGCGCACAACATGACGCTGACTATCGCTGGCTCGTCTCCGATATCGCCGCCATTGACACCGTCCGTGAGGAAAAGAGCATTTCGCTGAACCTCAAGGCACGGCGTGACGAGCGCACGAAGTTGGACAAGGAGCGCCTGGATCGGGAGAACGCCCGCCGCGCCGCCAAGAACCAGCCGGCGTACAAGACGGTGGAAGAGCTGGATAAGGTGAAGGATGACACCGCGGACATCGTATTGACGCAGTCGGCCGAGATCATGGCGGACATCGTGACCGGAGCGCGTCCGCAGACTCCGCCGCAGAAGACCGCCCGGCGAAGCTGATTCGAAAAGTGGTCGGAGCCCCTCAGACGACGGACGGGCTCCCGACTCGAGCTGGTGTTACCGCAGCAGGATGCGGAACAGGTCCCAGGTATCCTCGGCGAGGACATTCGGCATGCGGGTGGCACCTGCCCCCGTCGCCTCGGTGTCCATGATGTCGCCTTCTGTGAAGGCGAGGGAATCCGACATCGGTGCGGTGTCGGCGGCACCCCGATAGCGGCCGATCTGCCTGATCCGCTCGCTGCGTGCTTTGACTTCCTGCGCGATGTTGGTCCGACTCTGCACCAGCGTGCGCGCCCGGTCGATTTCGTCCATGAGCGCCTCGCACTCCTCGCGGGAGCCGTATTCGTCGGTCGCCTCACGGCGGCTGGTTGCCTCACGCGCCAGCCTGACGAGCGGTGTTTTGGCGAGACGCACGCACAACACCTCGGCATAGGCTATCGCGGCGATGTTGATAGCCCGGCGCGTCTCGACGAGCAGTCCGGGGAACTCCGGCAGCGGCTCTTTTTCAACGGCCTCTGCCGCCTCTCGCGCCTCGGTGAGCGTGAAGTTGGCCGCGGCCGCCGCGTTTTTCGCGTCAGTAATCCGGTGCTCCAGGGCGCGACGTTTGAAGTAGTGCCAGAACCGGGTAAGTCGGGCGCGCTCTGATTCGAGCGCCGACACGTTCATGATGGCCTCGGCCGCGGCGGTCTCAGCGGTGCGCAGTTGTTTCTCAGCGGCCTCCCGCTTCGAGAACTGGCGGCGGTTGTGCTCGGCGAGGTGTTGCCGGCGCTCGCGCTCTTCCTGTTGGCGCACGAGGTCCGCGACGAACTGCTCGATGATCTCGCGGCCGGACTGCCAGAGCCGGCGTAGTTGGTAGAACACAACGGCCGGGTAGGCGGACTCGGGCATACCGAGACGCACCTCGAGCGCGTTCAGCATCTCCTGCACGCGGGAAGTCGCCCCTTCCTGCTGCTTGATGCGGTCCTTGAGGCGGTAGATCTCTTCCTGCAACTCGCCGTGGGCTTTTTTCAGCTCGGCACGATTGCGGAACAACGCAAGGACGCGATCGTCCTCCGCTTCCGGAGTCGGTTCGTCCTGGCGAAAAGGGAGCTTGAAAAAACCGAGCTGTCGCAGTGCCTTCATGAGAGATGAGCCGGCTCGCGCCGTCCATGTCATCTCATGCGTCGGCAGGGAGCCTCGTGGCGGGTGAGAAGCGATGCCCTCGCTCCACGCAGTATTCCAGCCACTTATTTAGCATTACGTTACGAGCCCAGCGCTGATCCAGTTCACGCTCCGCATGGGTGCGCAGCGCCTTCAAAACCGGCTGCCCGTGGGTGACCGCCCACTCGAGCGCCTCCACGACGTGGGCATCGTGGTAGACCCGCACACGCATATCCGGGTACTGCACAGCGTTAGCCGCTTCTGGAAGGTCTCCGGAGAGCAGGTAGGTCAGGTTCAGGGTGCTGGTGTAAGGGGTTCGTTCGGTGACGCTGAGAAGGAGATCACAATCGCCGGCCACCGCCGAACGATGGCGCCCCTCCAAAGAAGTGAGGGTGCCAGCAAGCCAATTCAAGCGGATAAAGTTGCTCTCATACAGTCCCATGAGCGCGACGAAGCTGCCGGGCTTCGAGCGCCAGGAGACGGGTGTCAGTGTGTCATCTAGTAGCATCACGCCTCGACTATAACGCACGGAGGTGACTGTGCAAGCCGGACAGAGCCGGAATTGCGGCTTTGTTTTGGGGCTTGTGAGCAAGTTACAAGCGCGGCTCGAGCCGCCTGCAAGTTTCGTGCTGTGAAGTGCGTTTTGGGGCGGCGCCAGCCTGCAAAAATAGCACCTTTTTTTGCTAAGGCCGCAGGCGCCGCTCGATGCCCGTCGTGTTGAGAATACGGCTGGCGATTTCTTCGATGGAGCATTCGGTGGTATCGAGGGAAGGGATAGAATACCGGGCAAACATGGCTTCGGCGGCGCGCAGCTCGTAGGTCACCTGCTGGCGCGAGGCATAGCGGCTTTCGGGGCGCCGCTCGTTACGGATCTGTTGCAGGCGTTCCGGCTTGATGGTCAAGGCATAAAGTTTGCGACGGTGTGGCTGCAGGCGGGCCGGAAGTGTTCCCGCCTCCAGGTCGTCATCCGTGAGAGGATAGTTCGCCGCGAACACTCCGTACTGAAGTGCCATGTAGAGGCATGTCGGCGTTTTGCCTGAGCGGGACACGCCCACCAGGATGACATCGGCATGGGGGTAGTCGTGGCCGGTGCCGTCGTCGTTCGTCAATGCGAAGTTGGTCGCGTTGATACGTGTCGTGTAGGAGGCCAGGTCCGCCATGCCGTGCGCGCGTCCGGCGCGATGGCTCGAGCGGGTGTTGAGTTCGCGCTCCAGGGGACCCACGAAGGCACCGAAAAAATCGAGGAACAAGCCATTCGCACCGAGTACGATATCGCGCAGCTCATCCTGCACCAGGGTGCTGAAAATGATGGGGCGCAGGCCCTCTTCGACGGCGGCCCGGTTGATACGCTCGACCGCCTCGTGCGCCTTGTCAATGCTCGACACAAATGGCAAAGTCACGGCCCGAAATTCGAGCCCCTCGAACTGTGTCATGAGGCTGTGACCCAGTGTTTCCGCGGTCACGCCCGTCTGATCCGAAACGAAAAATGCGGTTCGACGGCTCACGGTTCGAGAGTCCTGCAAAGGCTCGTTGAGCCCAGAGTGTTTCACCGCCCGCGCAGCGTAGCAAGCGTTATGTCGCTTGACTCGAGTTGGCCAGAGGACTCCTATTGAACGCCTATGTGATCCCGTTCGAGCGGCTTGGAATGCACGACGTCGAGACGGTGGGCGGTAAAAACGCCTCCCTCGGCGAGATGATCGGCTCGCTGACAAAGCTTGGTGTGCAGGTACCCGGCGGCTTCGCCACCACTGCGGATGCCTACCGTGTATTTTTGAAACAGGGCGGCCTCGACGCCCGCATTCGCGCCGAACTGGCCGGACTCGATGTCGACGATGTGACGAAACTCGCCGCCACCGGGGCGAAAATCCGCGGCTGGATTCTGGCGACGCCCTTCCCGGCGGAGATTGAAAAGGCGGTGCTGGAAGAGTTGCGCAAGATGAGCAACGGCCAGGAGATCGCCGTCGCCGTGCGCTCCTCGGCGACCGCGGAAGATTTACCGGAAGCGTCTTTTGCAGGACAGCAAGAAACCTTCCTGAACGTTCGCGGTGAGGCGGCCGTCCTGAAGACGATGCATGAAGTCTTCGCCTCACTGTTCAACGACCGTGCCATCTCGTATCGCGTGCATCAGAACTTCGATCACAACGCGGTAGCGCTATCGGCGGGCGTGCAGCACATGGCACGCAGCGACCTGGGCTCGAGCGGCGTAATGTTCACGCTCGACACGGACTCCGGATTCCGTGATGTTGTCTTCATCACCGCCTCCTACGGTTTGGGTGAAACAGTCGTACAGGGAGCGGTGAACCCGGACGAATTCTATGTTTACAAGCCCACGCTGCGCGCCGGCAAGCAAGCCATCCTGCGCCGTAACATCGGCGGCAAAGCGATAAAAATGGTGTACGCGCCGGAGGGCTCCGCCGAGCGTGTGGTCACCGTGGACGTGCCGAAAGCCGATCGGACACGCTTCTGTCTCAGCGATGAGGACATCAACGCCCTGGCACGCCAGGCGCTCATCATCGAGGAGCACTACAAAAAGCCGATGGACATCGAGTGGGGTAAGGACGGCTCGACTGGCAAGATCTACATCCTGCAAGCGCGTCCTGAGACCGTACAGAGTCGCGCCGGCCGTACGATTCAACGCTTCTCCTTGAAGTCGTCGCCCTCGCGGATACTCGCCTCGGGCCGCAGTATCGGACAGCGCATCGGCTCAGGTCCCGCGCGCGTGATTCGGGATGTGAAGGAAATGGCGCGCGTACAGGCGGGTGATGTCCTGGTTGCCGACATGACGGATCCCGATTGGGAGCCTGTTATGAAACGCGCCTCCGCGATCGTGACGAACCGCGGTGGCCGCACGTGTCACGCGGCGATCATCGCGCGTGAGCTCGGAATCGCCGCCGTAGTGGGCTGCGGGGATGCGACCCAGACCATCCGCGAGGGTCAGGAAGTCACCGTGTCGTGCGCCGAAGGTGACACGGGATATGTGTATGAGGGTCTGCTCGAATACGAGCGCAAGCAGATCGAGCTCGACTCGCTGCCGAAAATCCCCGTCAAAATCATGATGAACGTGGGAAACCCGGATCGGGCGTTCGATTTTGCCGGCATTCCCCACCGGGGTGTCGGCCTGGCGCGCCTGGAATTCATCATCAACCGCATGATCGGCGTCCACCCGCGCGCCCTGCTGGAATTCGACCGGCTCGACGGGGAGTTGAAAGACCAGATCCGGGGACAGATGGCCGGCTACGCCGACCCGGTCAGCTTCTATGTTGACAAGCTCTCCGAGGGCATCGCGCAGATCGCGGCCGCTTTCGCGCCCGAGCCCGTCATCGTGCGCCTATCCGACTTCAAGTCGAATGAATACGCGAACCTCATCGGCGGCACGCGCTACGAGCCGGAGGAAGAGAACCCGATGATTGGTTTCCGTGGCGCCGCGCGCTACGTGGACGAAACGTTCCGTCCCTGCTTCGAGCTCGAGTGCCGCGCGCTAAAGAAGGTGCGCGGAGAAATGGGACTCACCAACGTGCAGATCATGGTGCCGTTCGTGCGCACTTTGAAGGAAGCGAGCCAGGTCGTCGACCTTCTCGCGCAAAACGGTTTGCAACGTGGCGTCGATGGTTTGAAAGTCATCATGATGTGCGAGTTGCCGACGAACGCCGTACTGGCGGAGGAGTTCCTCGAGTACTTCGACGGCATGTCGATCGGCTCCAATGACATGACACAGCTCACCCTTGGGCTGGACCGCGATTCCTCGATCGTCGCGAAGCTGTTCGATGAGCGCGACCCGGCCGTGAAAAAAATGCTGGCCATGGCCATCGCCGCCTGCAAGAAAAAGGGCAAGTACGTCGGGATCTGCGGCCAGGGTCCGTCCGATCATCCGGACCTGGCGCGGTGGCTGCTGGATCAGGGGATTGAGAGCATGTCGCTCAATCCGGATACGGTGGTGGAGACGTGGATGTTTCTCGCGCAGCCAACCTGAGGGCCAACCTGAGGGCCTTTGAGCTACCGCTGCCGCTCGCGAGCGCGCAGAGCGCGCGCAACGAGCCCGAACCTCGCGCGGTCCCTAGCGACTTACCGCTTACCCGAAAACGCCGGCGCGAACAGCTTCGCGCGGTAGTGCTCCAGCTCGCGGATCGACTCCATGATGTCGGCGTGGGCGAGATGCGTGCCCTGCTTCGTGAAGCTTTCCGTGACACCGGGCGCCCAGCGGCGCGCCAACTCCTTGAGCGTGCTC
>DATBCZ010000179.1:0-6495 GCA_036270175.1 Steroidobacteraceae bacterium
GCCATGACATCGTTGTTGATGTGGTACTGCGCACCGATCGTGGGATCGAAGATGTGCCACGACTGGCTGTTGTCCCCCGGCGGGAAGTAACGCAGCGGGGTTCCGCCCCCAACGGGGAAATTGTTGAGGTCTCCCTGCCCGCCGATGAACTCTTCCTGCACATCGGTGTAGCGACCGCCGACGGTGACGCCCAGCTGATCGGTTACCTTGTAGTCCGCATGAAAGAACGCGGCCTCGTTCTTGTTGTTTACATCGTTCTGGAAGTCGTATACGTACAGGAAACTCTCGAAGGGCACGAAGTCGTGCACATAGCCCGCCTCTTCGAAGTAGTAGAGCCCCGCCACGTAGTTCAACCTGTCCTCGAACGCCTTGCCGGTCACCTGAAATTCCTGGGAGACCTGCCACTGGTGCTGCTGGTCCGTGACTTCCTGCAGCGTCTCGGGCGTGCCGTCGAGATCCGTGCCGATGTCCCACTTGATCTGGCGATAGCCGGTGATCGATTTCAGCGCCATCGAATCCGTCAGGTCATGGACTACGGTGATCGAGCCGCCGAAGTTATCGAAGCGCGCGAAGTCCGGACCGCTAGCGTAGGTCGTGTCGATATTGCCCGTACTCTCGTTGGCGAAAGTGTCGTAGATACGCGGCGACTGCGAGCCCAGGTACGCGGAAGGGTTGGTCAGGAAGGTGGCGTAGTTGTAAGGCCCCGCCGGACCACCGACGTATCCGGCGCCCAGTAACGGAGCGCCACCCGTCGACAGTCCTGGAACGCGCGCCCGAGGGCTCGCGCACTGGTTCACGAACAGGCCGTTGACCGGCACGAAGGTCGGCGGGCCGCCCGCGGCTTGGATGGCGCCGGCGATCGAGGCGGCATTGTTACTGATACAGGTGTTGTACAGGGTCGAGAACGTGGATACGCCGAGGTTTCCGCTGTAATTGCCGAGGATCGTATAAGGCAGCGCGGTCTGATCCTCATGCGACCAGTCAGCAGTGAAGGTGACAGTTGTCTTGTCGGACGCGTTCCACAACAGCTTGCCGCGGATGGTCTGCACGCCATAGCCGCCGTAGTTGTCCGATGTCTGGTAGGCGGCCTTCGGGTAAGCCGTCTGCGGATCCACCACGTAAGGTGGGAAGTCGCTCGGATACGGGACTACCTTCACCCAGCCGTCGCGATTCTGCGTGGACACGGTGATCGAGGACAACAACGTGCCGTCGATAATCGGCAGGTCCGCGCTGAAACCGAAATCGCGCCGATGGAGGCTGCCTCCGGTCGCCTGGGCCGTGAACTTCTGCTCGTTGCCCGGAGTGTGGGTCACGATGCTGATGGCACCACCTTCGGTGTTGGCGCCGAACAGCGTGCCCTGCGGTCCCTTGAGGATCTCGACCCGATCCACGTCCAGCAGGTTCTGGTTCGCGCCAATGGTGCGGGCAAGATAGACGCCATCGAGATAGACGCCGACAGCCGGCTGCAGGTTGAAGGCGAAGTCGTCTTGACCGACACCGCGGATCGAGGCTGACAGCACCGAGCGGTCGCCGGAGAACGGCGCACCGGAATCGAGGTTGACGCCCGGGGAGAGATTGCCCAAGGCGTGGATGTCAACGAGGTTGCGGCTCTGCAAAGAGTCGGCAGTGAAAGCCGTCACCGCGATAGGCACGCTCTGGATGTTCTCCGAGCGCCGCTCGGCGGTCACCACGATCTCCTGCAACGCACCAGATTCCGCTGCCGGCGCCGCGGCCGCGGGTGCCTGCTGGGCAACAGCTGACGCCGTACCCGCCAGCAGCAGAATGCCACCCACCACCTGACTTAACGATTGCGGCCGGCCGGCCGCGATCCCACGAGACTTTCTTATCAGACCCATCGCCATGATTCCCCCTCAAGAATCTAACGCAGGTGGTGTTGCCTGAGAGCAACAACCATTATTCAGATCGCAATCGAGCCTAACCCACACGCAAACAGCGCGCGCGGATTAAAGCGCAATCGGAGTCGGCTAGGAGTGCAATGATTGCCCTATTTCAGGCGTTCTGGCGCAGTGACCGGCGCCTGAAGTCGCTGGGCGAGAATCCATGACGGGTGCGAAAACGGCGTGCGAAATGACTTGCCTCGGCAAAACCACAACGTGATGCCACATCCCCTATGGGGATGTCAGCGAAACGCCGGTCGTTCAGCAGCTCGCGGGCCCTCTCCAGCCGCACCTCTCCCAACTCGCGACCAAACGTCGTGGTCCGTTTCGCAAAAAGGTGGTGCAGATAGCGCGCCGAGATCCCAAGGTCGCGCGCGACGGCCGCCGGCGTCAACCCAATCTCGTGATAACGGTCGCGCAACACCCGCAACAACCGAGCGGTGAGCACGTCAGGCCGTATGGAGTCCGTTTCAACGGGACCTCCGGCGAGCGCCAACAGGGATGCGATCTGGTCCGCCACCACACCCGGAGGCAATGCGAGGTCTTTCAGCCCCGCCGGCTGTAGCGCAGCCATTGCGGCCGACAGTGCGGCACTCCAACCGCTGTCGGGGTGCAGCACCCGCCCGGCGAGCGCCTCGGGTTTCGGCAACCAGGTCCCCAACCATTGCGGCGGAAGCTGCAGGATCAGGCAGCGTGTCGTACGGGGGCAGCGCACCTTGTAAGGCTCGCGGCTATCGACGAGAACACAATCGCCCCCGCGCAGCAGGCCCGACCGTCCGTATTGCTCGATCTCGAACTCCCCGTCGCGCAGGTGAATCAGCTGGAAAGCGTCGTTGTGACTGCGTGAGATACGCCGGCGGGTCCGGGAAACCCACTGGGGGGTCGCCCTCAGGAAGTTGGCCGTGGTGGCGCCCAGCTTGTACTGGTCGAGTTGTGCACTGAAGAAATCGGCGCCGGCGGCTTCGATATCGAGCTCCAGCATCACCTGGCAGATGGAGTCACACCAATACGCCAACGCATCGCGCGGCTGTACATCCTCGGTGGACCAACAGCGGCGCGGCGGTGGCGGGCCCAGGGCGCTAACTTCATCCGCTTCAGCCGTCATGAGGACCGACAATAAGCCAGTCACTGCCAAATGGAAAGATTGCGTTGCGTGAGAGCGTCAGAAGGCGACGTGTTGCATGAACCCGCCATCGACATGGAGGTTCTGGCCGACCGTGAAGCCGGAAACCGGACTGGCAAGAAATGCCACGGCGTTGGCGATGTCCTGCGGCTCGCCGAGCCGGCCGATCACACACGACTCCTTGGCCGACTCCAACATCTGGGGCGCTCGCGCCTTGACGCGATCCCACGGGCCGCCTTCGAAGTAGATCGGGCCCGGCGACACCATGTTGACCCGGATACCCTGTTTGGCGAGATCCTTGCTGACCATTGCCCCGTAGGAAATCAGGGCCGCTTTGCTGGCGCCGTAGGCGTAAGCCCCAGGCGCCGGGAGCACTTTCGACATGACACCGGAGATGCTTGCAATGAAAACAATCGCCGCGGCGGGCGACTTGCGCAGATGCTTCGTGAGCGTCTCGACGCCATTGACCGCTCCAAGAATATCGGTGCGGTAGGCGAGATCCCAACCGGGTAACCCGGGCGTCGACGGTGATGCAGTCACGTTGTGAACGAAAATATCGAGTCCGCCCAGACGCTCCACGGCCGACTCGAGCCACGCCACGTAAGCGGTGGAGTCAGCGACATCGACAGCGTCGCCGAATGCTTTCACACCCTGCGAGCGTAGTCCGGCCGCCGCCTTCTCGACAGCGACGGCAGTGCGCGAGCAGATTGCAACATCTGCGCCTTCGGCGGCGAAGGTCTGCGCGATGCGCAAGCCGATTCCCCTACTCGCACCGGTGACGATGGCTTTGCGACCCTTGAGTTGCAGATCCATGACTAACCCCCCGGGCCGCTCAGCTCGACCCGACACACGACGGCGCCCACTTCGGCGATCTCGCCTTCCGGTACGACTATTTCCAACAGAGTGCCATCCCCCGTCGCCAGCACTTCCTGCGTGACCTTGTCCGTCTCGATCTCATACAGAGCGTCACCGGTTTTGAAGGTGTCCCCGGCGCGCCGATGCCATTTCGCGATGGTCGCCTCGGCCATGTTCATGCCGACTCGATTGAGTTTCAGATTGACCTTCATGAGAGCGGCTCAGGCTGCGACAGGCGTGATGGAAAGTGCTGCTTTGGCAATGTGCTCCTCGCTCGGGAAGACACGTGCTTCCGCGTTCGGTGCGTAGGGCATCGCGACGTTCGGCACCGTCACCCGTTTGACAGGCGCCTTCAGAGTGGCAAAGCCCTTGTCGGCGAGTATGGCGGCGATGTGACTCGCGGCGCTCGCGCGATCCCGCCCCTCATCTACGACCACGGCGCGTCCGGTCTTAGCGACGGAACGCAGGATGGTGTCTTCATCCAACGGCACCAGTGTGCGCGGATCGATCACCTCCGCGCTGATCCCCTGCTCCTCGAGTTGCTTCGCGGCGGCGAGGGCGGGCCTGAGCATGGTGCCGATGGCGACGATCGTCAGGTCCCGACCTTCACGCACGACCGCGGCTTTTCCGAACGGAGTGGTGTACTCGCCCTCCGGAACCTCACCGCTGGTACCACCCTGTCCGCTCGCTTCCATGAAGAACGTCGGATTGCGCCCGCGGATCGCTGTTTTCAACAGGCCTTTCGCATCGGCCGGCGTCGCCGGCACCGCGACATTCAGACCCCCGAGATTCATCAGGAGGGAATGCGGCGTGTCGGAATGTTGGGCCGCATTCGAGCGGCCGCCGCCATAGCCGGACATGATGGTGATGGGCAACTCCAGTTGCCCCCCGGTCATGAGGCGCAACTTCGCCATCTGGTTGGCAATGGCGTCGAAGCCGGTGTACAGGAAATTGGAGAACATCATGTGCAACACAACGCGGTAGCCCGCAGCGGCGGCACCTACGGCCATGCCGGTGAGCGTCGCCTCACAGATGGGGGTGTTGCGGATGCGGTCCGGTCCGAACCGCTCCAGAAGCCCACGGGTATCGCCGAAGATGGCGAGTTCCACGTCCTCGCCGAACACGATCACCTTGGGATCGCGCTCCATCTCTTCGAACAAAGCGTCATTGATTGCCTGTGTGTAGCGTCTGCGCGCCATCATCTAACTCCTGCGGCTAGCCGCTCAAGGTCTCTGGCCGGCGAACATGAGATCGAACACGAGCTCCGGGTCGGCGGGCTCGCTGCGTTCGGAAAACGACACGGCGTCCGCTACGGCGCCCGCCACGCGCGTCGAGATCTCCTCGAGTTTCGCGGGGGTCGCGACGCCGGACTCGATGAGCTTGCCACCCCAGCGGGCGATGGGATCACGCGCGACCCATGAGTCGATTTCCTGTTGATTCCGATACGCACCGCCGGCCAGGAGCTCTTTCTCGAACTCCATGTGTCCCTGGATGCGATAGGTCTCGGCTTCGATGAAGCACGGCCCCTCGCCCCGGCGTGCGCGCGCGAGGGCATCGCCCGTCGCCTTCCAGACCGCTTCGACGTCGTTGCCATCCACCACGGCGGTATGAATTCCGAAGGCTTTCGCCCGATCGACGATGTTGCCGGCGGTAACCTGCTCGGCCCGCGTGAACTCGCTGAAATGGTTGTGCTCGCAAACGAACACCAGCGGCAGCTTCCACAAGGTGCTGACGTTGAGACACTCCATGAACACGCCCTGGTTGGAGGCTCCATCGCCGAAGAAACAGACCGCGACGTGGCCCGCGCCGCTCAACTTCTCGCCGAAGGCGGCGCCGACCGAGATAGCGAGCCCGCCACCGACAATCCCGTTCGCACCCAGAATGCCTTTCGTCAGATCCGCGACATGCATGGAGCCGCCCATGCCCTTGCAGATACCGGTCTTCTTCCCCCAGATTTCGGCCATCATGGCGTTGGGATCGCCGCCCTTGCCGAGGAAATGGCCATGACCCCGATGGGTGCTGGTGATCCAGTCTGTTTCCTTCAATTGCATGCACACGCCGGCGGCAACGGCTTCCTGCCCGATGTACAGGTGCACCGCGCCCGGCAGGACACCCGCGGCCGAATCGGCGCTCAGTTTCTCTTCCATGCGCCGGATGAGCAGCATCCGCTCGTAGAGCGCCAGCGCCTGCGCGGGTGTTGGCCCCGCGACTTCAGTTGGTTGACTCATGAAAATTGCGCCCGTGTAGTGTTGAACGCTGTCGTCGCCGTCTTCTCCAACGGCCAGGAGCGCAGCTCCTGCGAAAGCACTTCGATACCGACCGGCCCACGATAGGGAGAATCCGGCAGCTTGGAAGTGAAGCCCTTGATGTCGAACTCACCCATGCCGCAGAGTTTCCGATGCGACGTGGTCTCCGTGACCATGTCCATCCCGGCGGGGGTCTGCAGATAGCCGTCGTTGATCTCGAGACCCATAAAATACGGCGCGGGGAATTTCATGACATCGTCGTAGGGGATGGCCAGCTTAACGATGTGCCAGAGATCGAAGATCACTCCGCCGTTTTTCTGTGCGGCGCCCTCCACCAGGCGGCGAGTCTTCTCCAGCGTCTCGATGACCGAGA
>DATBCZ010000180.1:0-12090 GCA_036270175.1 Steroidobacteraceae bacterium
TGGCCATGCCCAAACTTTTGAGTTATGCGGGAGAGGGCAAGGAGGGAGAAGAGGAGCCTGGCTATGCCTATGAAGCGCTCAACTTCGCCGATGGCAAACACTCGGCGCGGCAGATCACCGAGGAGTTGTCGGCGGAGTACGGAGCCGTGCCACTGGATGTCGTAGTGGAATATCTGCAGGCGCTGAAGAGCGTCGGACTCGTGGACTGAAGGCGTCGGCGCTCGGTCGGTGCCGAGCCGACCCCGTCAGTCACTCCACTTTCCGTCGCGACTCGTTCACGATCCAGCGATATTTATGGGCGGAGGTGCGCGCAATCTCAGTGACTTCGCGCACGACGACGTGGATTCCAGGATCGACGAGATGCCGCACGTTCTCTATGAGGCGATTGCGCTCGGCTTCGCTGAACGACTCCTCCGGCACCACGCGGATTTCCCAGGTGCTTTCGTCCGTCTGGGCCACCTGGGAGTACTTGATCCCACGCAATGACTTGAAGGCGAAAGTGACGACCGACGGGCTGATGCGCTGGCCCCTGGAGCCAAACAGGGTGTCCTCAAATTTTCCAGTCACCGGCTCGATCAGCGGATAGGTTCGTCCGCAGGGGCACGCCTCCCGCCGCCAGCGAGTGCGATCCGACATCCGGTAGCGCACCAGCGGCATGAGAGCGTTGTTAAACGTCGTTCCGACCACATATCCCTCGCCGTCGGTCGGCCGGCCGTCGTCATCCACGATTTCAACATACGAATAATCGCTGTTGACGTGCAGACCGCCGTGCTCACATTCGGTGGCGTAGGCAATGCGCTCCGCCATCCCGTAGTGATCCATGACTCGAGCGGCGAGCCGCGCCTCGATGAGTTGGCGTTGATGTGGATAGAGCGGCTCCGAGCCCGTATACACATACGGGATTTTCAGTGTCGCATTGCGCTGCTCCAGGAGCAGCGCCAGCTCGTAAGCCGTAGAGGGGTAAGCCTCCATCATGAACGGGGCGAACTGCGCCAGTTTCTCGATGATGTCACCGACGCACTCCTCCCGCAAATGACGCGACGACACGATGAGTTGGTTGTTGTATCGATTTAGAAACCAGTAAGGCGGCGTGGTGCGCTCGATGGGCACGACGAGGTCGCCGCGCAGAAAGGCGCGCCGCATCCCCGGGCGGTAGCCGCTCCAACGAAAATGCCGCTCGACGATCGCGTTTTCCCACAACACGGAGTTGAGACTGCGAAACACCTGCAGGGGGGTCCCGGAAGTGCCGCTGGTCCTGCCGACTATGGTCCAGGGCCTGGGCGTACTGCCATGGGGGTAATGTTCGGCAGGCCGCTCGGTGAGGTCGCGCTTCTCGATAATCGGGAATTGCGTGACCAGAGCTTCCCGGACGTTGCCCACACCTATCGTCGTCTTGACCCCGTGGTAACGGGGAATGTGTCGCGTTGCCGCCTGTAAGGTATCCGTTAGCAGTCGGTCGGTCACCGCTTCCAATTGCTCGCGAGGCAACCGCTCGTGCGCCAACAGCGCCCGCACCCGCCGCTCGCTGTTTAAGGTGTCGCGTACGAGGAACCTCAGCCCGTACTTCACTTCGTTACGCATGGAGGCAGGGCAGCAGCAAGAGGTATTCCTGAAAATGACGGCATTTGCACCTGGTTCACGGTATCCGCCGGCCGAAACACTTATGCTCGCCGCAGCCCCCCGCAGCGCGCGCTCCTAACAGATCGACACTCGGCAGGGCTGCCTGTCTTCCGAGACGTCGGGAGGCACATTGAAAGACGGTTGAAAGGTAGCCGAAGAGGCACCGTGGATTAAGTCCGCAAGTGTGATGATGCTCTAGGTATGTTAGCCCTGTTCTGCTACCGTCCCCGAGCAAATAAAAGCTTGAGAGCGCCGTAATTTCCTCCATTTCTTCAGTCGTGCTCTGTAACACGGTTACCGGGATCGCCACGGTCAGAGCGCTCGCGGAAAGCGGTGTGGAAGTCCACGCCTGCATGTTTCGCCAGGAGGATCCGCTTCAACACTCGCGCTACGGGATAAAGATCCCCTGTTACCACCTGCAGGACCCGGTCGCCCTGGTACAGTTTCTGATCGCCTACGCGCGCAAGCTCGGAGGCAGGCCCGTCCTGCTGCCCACCGGGGATGCTCACGCGCTAATGCTGGCCCAATACGCAGACGAATTGCGGCCTCACTACCGGATCTGGGAGTTGCCTTACGAGGATCTCAGCCGGATCGTCAACAAGACTACCTTGTATGAGGCCGCGCGCCAGGCCGGCGCGCCCATCATCCCGAGCCTGTCCACACCCACGGTGGCGGAGGTAACGGCCTGGAGCACGCAACATCCGGGCCCCTACCTGCTGAAACCCAGCTACGACGGCATCGGCACCTGCAAACTCCGGGGCAAGAACCTGCTGCTCGAGACTCGCGAGCAGCTCATCAGTCATGTCAGAAGTCACGGTACCGACGCACTCGTGATCCAACGGATGATCCGCGGCGGCGACGGCAACATATTTGACTGCTACGGGCTGTGCGACCGCGAGGGACGAGTCGTTTCAATGACCTCGCACCAGCGGCTGCGCCAGTACCCTCCCGATTTCGGCGCGACTTCGATGGGCGAGATCCCCGCGGCACTGCCGACGAAGGACGAGCAGTTTCTGTTCGCCACCACCGAACGGCTCTTCAACACAGTCAGATTCCACGGCATTTTCGGCATCGAGTGGCTGCGTGACGAATCGACCGGCGCGTTCTACCTGATCGACTTCAACGCCCGTCCCTTCCTGACCATCGGGCACTTACGCGATTGCGGTGTCAACCTGCCATTCCTCGCCTACCGGGATCTGATCGGACAATCACTCGCGGACGTGAATCCCCGGCCGGCGGTCACGCGCAAGCGTTGGGTTTATATCACCAAGGATATCGATACATTCCGCGAGATCCGCGCGACGGGGCGCCTCGGTATCGCAGGCTGGCTGGCGTCGCTGGCAACCTGCCGGAGCTTCGCCTACGTGAGTTGGCACGACCCCCTGCCCGGACTGCACTCCATACTGACCATCTTCAAACGGATATTCCGGTTCGCGTTTCGGTCGCGTAAGTCCTCCGACGCCGATGCGCCGGCGAACCCCAGCGCGACAGCACGAAGCCTCCCACGCTAGGTAGGCCGCCCGCTTGCGAGCGGCGGTGTGGTAGCGTCGGGTCTCATGAAGCCGGAACTGCAACTGCTATTCGAGGCTCACGGAGTTCTCGACGCGTCGATCGTGGTGGGTGAGACCCCCATCGGACTCAAGCGTGTGGTGCCAATCCTTGGTGGAACCTTCAAGGGCCCTCACATGGCCGGGACCATAGTCCCGGGCGGGGCCGATTGGCAGTACGTGCGCGCTGATGACGTCACGGTCGTCGAAGCGAGATACCTGCTGCGCACAGACGATGACGTGTTGATCGAGGTTCACAATCGGGGACTTCGTCACGGCCCGGCGGAGACCATGAGGCGGCTGGCCGCGGGCGAGAACGTGAGCCCGGCCGATTACTACTTCCGCGCAACGCCGGTACTCACGGCACCCGCCGGCCGCTACGACTGGCTCAATCGTCATCTGTTCGTCTGCAGCGGCGCGCGTTTCGCCACCGCGATCACACTTTGGGTGTATCAGATTCTGTGAAATCCGACCCGGGGGCACCGCGGTTTTTGCTTAGATGGTGTCCTGCACGAATCGAAGGGATTCCGGGTGTCGCCACCCTCGCCAACAGACCTCGCGACAGGTGATCTCCAGGCCGCTGAGAGTCCGTTTCGTCTCAGGGTCCGTACGAGCATGCTCAGTGAGTTCAGAGACACCAGTGGGGCACTGGGTGCATTCGAGCTGAGCCGCCGCTTCACGACCGCCGGGGCTCTGCGTACTGCGTTGAGTCAGTTGCCCGGCATTCGGTTCGAGAGCGAGCCCGCGTCGTTATGGTCGCTGGACCGCAATCGGTTCACCTTCAAGAACCGCGTGTTCGAAATCTCCATTCCATTCGAGGATATCCGGGTCGCGCCCACCGAAGCAGGCGCGGTTTATCCTGAAACCGAGGAACTCTTGCGCGTGCTGAGCGAAAGCCTGCTGCCGAAGTGGCAGAACCGCTCCCGCTCCCGATATTTCAGTTCCTGACCCGGTGTTTTCAGACTTTCGCGGCGCGTGCCTCGGCGAGATCGAATGGCAGTTTGCGCAGCTTGATGCCGGTAGCGGCGCGCACCGCGTTGGCAACAGCCGGCGCAATCGGCGGTAAACCCGGCTCGCCGACACCCGTAGGCGGATTCGTCGACGGTACGACGTAGACCTCGATCTCACGCGGCATCTCGTTTATCCGGAGCACCGTGTATTGATGGAAGTTGCTTTGATCGACACGCCCGTCGGTCAGAGTGATCTTTCCGTGGAGCGCGGCCGCGAGACCGTAGCCGATGCAACTCTGCATCTGCGCCTTGATGACATCGGGGTTGACTGCGATTCCGCAGTCCACGGCGCACACGACGCGATCCACCCTGATCGTATCGCCGGTCACGGTGACCTCGGCGACCTGCGCCACGACGGTGCCGAACGATTCCTGGACTGCGACGCCTCTTCCGCGCCCCTTCTCCTTTGAGAAGGGCTTGTCCCAGCCGGCTTTCTCGGCCGCCAGGCGTAACGCGGCGGCGTGCTTGGGATGCTTTTCCAGGTGCGCGAGCCGGAAAGCCACCGGGTCCTTGCCCGCGAGCTGCGCCAACTCGTCGAACATGATCTCCTTGGAGATCGACATGTGGGAATGACCGACGGAGCGCCACCAGAGAACCGGGAGCGCGCTCTTCGGCTGACTCCAGGTGACGTGCACGTTCTCGATGTCGTACTGTTCGGCGGCATTGCCCTCAACCGCAGTGGGATCCAACCCGTCCTTCATAGCGGCGGCGAAAGGCGTGCCCGCCATGATCGACTGTCCTACCACGCGCTGTCTGTAAGCTACGACCTTACCGTCCTGGCTCAGTCCCGCCGTGATCCGGTGATAGTTCATGGGACGGTAGCGGCCACCCATGATGTCGTCCTCACGGGTCCAGATGAGCCGCACCGGATACTTCCCGCCGACGGCCTTCGCGATAGAAGCCACTTCCGCGATGTAATCCGACTCCGCATTGGCCCGGCGCCCGAAGGTGCCGCCGGCGGCGAGTGTGGTGATGAAAACCTGGTCCGGCTTGAGGCCGGCAGCCATAGCGGCGTTCACCTGATCGATAGTCTGGAACTGGCAGCCGGCCCAGATCTCACACTTGTCCGCGCTCAAGCGTGCCACGGCGGTGAGCGGCTCCATCGGCGCATGCGCGAGATACGGAAATTCGAATTCCGCATCGAGGGTGTGCACGGCGGTCTTGAGAGCGGCGTCGACATCACCTTCCTTGGCCGCCTTCGCGGTCTCGGGAAGCTGACTGAGGTGTTTGTATTCCGCCAGGATCTGGGCGGTACTGCGCGTTTCCGCGCCCGACTCGTCCCAGGTCACCTGCAGCACTTCGCGGCCCTTCTTGGCCGACCAGGTGTCGCGTCCGATGACCGCCACACCCCGGGGAATCTGCACCACGTCGACGACACCCGGTACGGCCTTCGCCTTCCTGGCATCGAACGAAGCAACCTTGCCGCCGAAGCGCGGCGGGCGCATCACGACAGCCGTCATCATCCCCGGCAACATGACATCGATCGCGAACTGTTGTGTGCCGAACGATTTCGCGCGGCTGTCGAGCCGGGGCAGCTTATCGCGTCCGATGATCTTGAACTGGCTGGGGTCCTTCAGCTTCACGTCGGTGGGGATAGGCATCTTGGCGGCCCGTACGGCGAGCTCGCCAAACGTCGCCTTCTTCCCCGATTTCGAGTGCGTGACCACGCCTTCATTCACCGTGATCTCGGCGGCTGGAACCTTCCACTCCGCGGCGGCCGCCTCAACCAACATGGCGCGAGCCGTGGCGCCAGCCTGCCGTAGTTGCATCCACGAGTTGGCTACGGCAGTCGAACCGCCGGTGCCCTGTACACTGCCCTTCGGGTCAAAAGCAAAGTTCCCATACATGGGCACCCGCGCCGGGGAGCTCTCCACGCGCATCTGACTCCACGAGGCATCCAGCTCTTCGGCGACGATGGCGGGCAAGCCCGTCCACACACCCTGCCCCGCCTCGACGTGTTTCGAGGTAACAGTGACGGTGTTGTCAGGATCGACCCGCAGGAAAGGCATCGCCAGCGCCGGCGTCGCGGCCGCGCTGCCACCCGCCGCGGCGGCGCGCTCGGGCACCAGCGCACCGAGAGTTAGCCCAGCACCGGCGAGAGACGTGAATTTCAGGAAGTCGCGTCGTGTCAGCTCGGAAGCGGACACGCCAGTCCAGTGCGAGACGGGATCTTTGAAGTAACGGAAGTACATAGTGGATCCTTGTCTCAGCCGTTCGTCGCGGCCGGGACGGCGCTCGCGGCCTCGTGAATAGCGTTTCGGATGCGCACGTACGTCGCGCAGCGGCAAATGTTGCCTGCCATGGCCGCGTCAATATCGCCATCGGTCGGCTTCGCATTCGTTGCCAACAGCGCGGCGGCCGACATGATCTGTCCACTCTGACAGTACCCGCATTGGGGAACATCGAGGCTCACCCACGCGTCCTGCACCGCTTTGCCGGACGGCGTCTCCAGGCCCTCGATTGTTGTGACACTCTTCCCCGCAACGGCCGAGACCGGAGTGACACAGGAGCGGACTGCCTGGCCATCGATGTGCACGGTACACGCGCCGCAGAGCGCCATACCGCAACCAAACTTTGTGCCGGTGAGCTGGAGGTGATCTCGAATGGCCCACAACAAGGGCATATTCGGATCGATGTCGAGCTCGTGGCTCTGATTGTTGACGGTCAGCTTGACGGACATGGAAGCGCCTCCGGGACGGGACAAGAACGGGGGAGCCTTTCGAAGGAGGCTCCCCCATCATTCTTTTCGGTGGAGGCAGGGTACGCTATCCCTCGTAAGGGAGAGCATGCGTGTTCGTGTTAGTGAGTCGGCGCGCGATAGCGTTGGAACCACGCGAGTATAGCGCTCGCCTTGGCCGCCGATTGCGACGGCCGCGCCGCGAGCCCGCCGTGCGAGGCTCCCGGCACTTTCACTAGCGCAGTCGGAATGCCGCGCAACTTCAGAGCCTCGTAATACTGCTCTGAATCACTCACGGGAGTGCGGAAATCCTGGTCGCCAACGACCACCAATGTCGGGGTCGATACATTGCCGACCAGCGACAGTGGCGAGCGTTTCCAATAACCCTGCGGGTCCTCCCAGGGCTGCTTGCCGAACCAGTATTTCGGCGCGTAGGTGGCCATGTCGGTGGTGAGCGAGAAGCTCGCCCAGTTGATCACGGGCTTTTGCGCCGCAG
The DNA here is from genome assembly GCA_036270175.1 of Steroidobacteraceae bacterium. Classification (GTDB taxonomy): domain Bacteria; phylum Pseudomonadota; class Gammaproteobacteria; order Steroidobacterales; family Steroidobacteraceae; genus 13-2-20CM-66-19. The sequence continues at coordinate 7,351 of DATBCZ010000180.1, forward strand.
CGGCCCGGAAACGCGGCGTCTGCCCGACGATCCAGGTCGTCAACACCCCGCCTCCCGAGCCACCGGTGACAAACATTTCATCCGGATTCACGAGACCGCTGGTTACGGCCGTATCCACCGCACTCATGAGATCGTCGTAATCATGGCTCGGATAGTCGTGGTGAATGAGGTTGGCGAATTCCTCGCCATACGAGGTCGACCCGCGGGGATTGGCGTACACGACGATATAGCCCGCGGCCGCGTACAGCTGATCGTCGGTGGAAAACACCGAGCCGTAGCTTGCGAACGGGCCACCGTGGATTTCGAGGATGAGCGGATATTTCTTGCCGGCCACGAAGTCCGGGGGCAACACCAGCCACGCGTCAATGGGCCGCTTGTCAAACGACGAGTTGACTGTCAGCGGCCTCACCTCGCCGAGCTTCTTGCCGGTGAACAACTCGTCATTCAGCCGGGTGAGCCGCGTAACGCGACCGGCGCGCACGACCGCCAGATCGGAAGGATGAGTCGGGTCGCCGCTCGTGAAGGCAACAGTGCCGTTCGACGCCACCGAGAAGTCGCCGCCGTTGGTATACGGCCGATCCAACTCTCCACCGGTCAATCCCGAGGCCACGGACTCGAGGTGACCGTTTAGAGCGAGGCGCCCTACTTTCATGACCGCCTTGTCGTCGTATTTGATATAGAGGCTGCGGCCGTCGGCGGCCCATGCCAGCTCCTCCACCGTACGGTCGAGACCCTCGGAGATCGAGCGCGAATTCTTTCCGTCGCGGTCCATGACATACACGCGCACGTTCTGATAGCCGAGCTGGCGGTCTTCAAAGCCCAGGTAAGCGATTTTCGAGCCGTCAGGAGACACTTTCGGCTGCCGGAAGGGCCCGGTGCGATTCGTCAGTGCGGTGAGCGTGGCGTCGGCGACCGACACCTGGTAGATCTGCGAAGTGACTGAATCGAGCCTCCAGTTGTCGCTGCGGTTGCCACTCAACAGTACATAGCGGCTGTCAGGAGTCCAGGACAGCGGACCGTCTTCGTTATAGTCCCCGAACGTGAGCTGCCGGGGCGAGCCGCCGTCGGCCGATACGACAAACGCGTGCGAATAGCCCGGTGTCAGATAGCCGGCCCCGTCGGCTCGATAGGTCACGTCGGTGATGACGGTGAGAGGATCGGCCCAATGAGCACCCTCCGGCTTCATCGGAGCCTCGCCGAGCTTCGGCTTTTCCTCTGGAATGAGCATGATGAAAGCGATCGAGCGCCCGTCCGGGGACCAGGACAGACCGCTCGGCGACTCGGTCAGGTCGGTAATCCGCGCCGCCTGGCCTGTTTGCATCCACCGCACGAACAACTGTCTCTGGCCACCTTCGGCGCTCGAGACGTACGCGAGGCGCTTACCGTCCGGGGACCAGCGCGGTGAGAAATGCGATCCCGACCCGCTCGCCACTGGCGTCTGTGTACCGGTATCGATGTCCATGAGCCAGAGGGTCGATTGTGGGCGGTCGGACATGATGTCGTAAGACATCCGGACATAGGCGACCGCGCGCCCATCCGGCCGAATCTGGGGGTCTTCCACCCACTGCAGATCGAATATGTCCCGTCCCGTGAAAACGTGTGACTGGGCGGCGTTGCGGGGAGCCGCCGTTTCCGGAGCCGCAACCGCGGCTTGCAGGGCCGCCATTAGAATCACCCAAGCGAAACAGCGCATGAACACTCCTGTGCGGTGCGGGGAAAAAAAGAATCGTAGCCTTCAGCGTGCCCGGACGACCAGCTTTCCGATGAAAGCTGCGATGAATCGTTACACACTGTCACCCCGGACGGCCGAAGCGCGTTTCCTCGTTGTATGAGGAGAATCGCGATCTTGGCCGTGGCGGGTGCCGCAGTACTGCCAACGTGGGCGATGAGTAGTGAGCTCTCGCGTGAGGACATTCAGTGGCTGGACCGGGTGACCTACGGACCGAGTACAGCGACTGTCGAGGAATACCGCAAGCTCGGCCGGCGCCGCTTCCTGGATGAGCAACTCCACCCGAAGGACGTGCATCTGCCGCAGGCGGCCGCCGATCAGATAGCGGCCCTGGACCTCTCCCACGCGAATCCCGCCGATCTGCTGGCCGCTGTTTTCAAAGAGCAGCAACGCATCAACGCGTTGCCTGACGAGACCCAGAAGCAGGCCGACCGCAAAACGCTCAATGAGAAGGGCAACAAGCTCGCCTACGAGGCCGCGCGGCGCGAGATTTTGCGGGCACTGTATTCACCGGCACAACTGCAGGAGCAGCTGACGTGGTTCTGGTTGAATCACTTCAGTGTGTTTCAATACAAGGCCAACGATGCGTGGCTCGTCGGCGACTACGCCGAGCACGCGATCCGACCTCTAGCGCTCGGCCATTTTCGCGACCTCGTCGTGGCGACGCTGACTCACCCGGCGATGCTGCAATACCTGGATAACGCGCAGAACGCCGCGGGTCACATCAATGAGAATTACGCGCGCGAGTTGATGGAGTTGCACACGCTAGGCGTGGGTTCTGGGTACACCCAGCAGGACATCCAGGAGCTGGCGCGGGTGTTGACTGGTGTCGGCGTCAACGCATCAGGCAATGAGCCGAAGCTCAAACCCGAGTGGCAAAAGCTCTATCGCCGCCAGGGAGCTTTCGAGTTTAATCCCGCCAGGCACGACTTCGGCTCGAAGACGTTGCTGGGGCAGCGTATCGACGGCGGCGGATTCGATGAGGTCGAGAAGGCTGTCGATGTGATCGTCTCTCAACCTGCGTGTGCACAATATGTCTCGCGCAAGCTGGCGATGTACTTCGTTTCCGACAATCCGCCGCGCTCACTCACGGATCGAATGGCAAAGACTTTCCAGAAGACTCACGGCGACATTGCCGAGGTCCTGGAGACAATGTTCAAGTCACGGGAATTCACCGCCTCCCTGGGCGCGAAGTTCAAAGATCCCATGCACTTCGTGGTCTCCACAGTGCGCCTGGCCTATGACGGCAAGTCGATTATCAACACCCACCCCGTGGTGAATTGGCTGAATGCCTTGGGCGAGCCGTTGTTCGGACGGCAGACTCCCGATGGCTACCCGTTGACGGAAAGCGGCTGGGCAAGCTCGGGGCAGATCAGCCGTCGATTCGAGATCGCCCGTGCGATCGGCAGCGGCAACGGGGGTTTGTTCGAGCCCGAGGACGGCAGCCCTGCCGCGACCACCGGATTTCCCCAGCTCTCGACGCGACTGTATTTCGCGGCAGTCGAGCCGTTTCTGTCGTCGAACGCCCGCACCGCGTTGGAACACGCGGGCTCGCAGCTCGAGTGGAATACTTATCTGCTCGCCTCACCCGATTTCAACTATCGTTGAAGCCTTGCCGAGGACAACCCGCATGAATCGTCGTGAGCTGTTGAAAACAATGGCCGTGGCAGCGCCGGCACTCTCGGTAGCCGGCCGCGTATTTGCCGCGCCGCCCGGCTCACCGCGCTTCCTGCTGGTGTTCCTGCGCGGCGGTTACGACTGCGCCAATGTTGTCATCCCCTACTCCAGCTCCTACTACTACGAGACTCGGCCTAACATCGCGGTCGCGAAGCCGACCGGGCCGGATGCCACGGAGGGAGCGCTCGCTCTGGACTCGAACTGGGCGCTGGCGCCAGTCCTGCGAGCCTCGATCGCGCCTCTCTATGCACAACGCCAGGCGCTCTTTATCCCGTTCGCCGGCACGGAGGATCTGTCGCGCAGTCATTTCGAGACCCAGGACAACATCGAGCTCGGTCAGCCCCTGCAGGGCTCGCAGGACCTGCGCTCGGGTTTCCTGTCGCGACTGGCGGGGGTCATCAACGGGGCCGCCCCGATCGCCTTCACTGATTCTCTACCCGTCTGCTTCCGCGGCGACTCCGATATTCCCAACATCTCCCTCAAAGGTGTTGGCAAGCCCGTGTTCGACTCCCGGCAGGCGGGGATCCTTTCCAATATGTACGCCGGCCATCACCTGCGGCAGGAGGTCGAAGACGGCCTGGAGTTGCGCCAGGAGGTGAGCCACGTCATGGAAGATGAAATGAAGGAAGCCAACAAGGACGCGATCACGCCAAAGGGTTTCGAGCTCGAGGCTCGCCGGGTCGGACGACTCATGCGCGAGCAGTATCGCATCGGATTCATTGACGTCGGTGGCTGGGACACGCATGTAAACGAGGGCTCGGCCCAGGGCGCCCTCGCCAGCAACATTGATAGTTTGGGCAAAGGACTGGCGGCCCTCTCACAGGAGCTCGGCGGAGAGTGGCGCAACACCGTCGTGGTGGTTGTGTCCGAGTTCGGCCGTACCTTTCGCGAGAACGGCAACAAGGGAACCGACCATGGTCACGGCTCGGTCTACTGGGTTCTCGGCGGCAGCATCGATGGCGGACGAGTGGCCGGGGAGCAGACGCTGGTTGACCGTGCCAACCTGTTTCAGGATCGCGATTATCCAGTCCTCAACGAATATCGCGCCGTACTCGGCGGCCTGTTCACGTCGCTTTGGGGGCTGTCGGCCGACCAGGTACAGCGAGTGTTTCCGGCATCCACGCCCAGCAATCTGAACCTGGTGTGACGATAGGTCGCTGCAGCCAACATCGGGTCTGCCGGGGGGAGCCATCAACACCGTCGTCGGCATCCAGGCGAGCTTCGCGGCAGGTGAATTTCGTGAGAGACAGATGTACCGCGGACAGTACAATGCCGCATGAACTCACTCAAAGCCGACGTCCGCAAATCACCCGCCGTGCTACTGATCGATGTGC
>DATBCZ010000181.1:0-10512 GCA_036270175.1 Steroidobacteraceae bacterium
ACAGCGTGCCCGCCGCCGCAGCCGGCGCCTCTTCCGCCTCGGCGCGCCCCGCGAGCGTAATGCCAGCACCCGCCAGCACCGCCCCGGTCACGGCCACGCCACCCTGCATCAGAAACTGACGACGCGAAGTTAGATCAGACATAGCAACGACCCCCGCAAACCAACCCCAACGCCCACGCCGCGGTGCTCAAGTCCGCGGCTTCACGATCGCGGACAGTCGATCCACATTCTTCTCCACCCGCTCGAGCCGAGGATACTTCGCTCCATCGTAGTACGGAATCCGCACGACCCGATAGCGGTCGAGATTCTTCACGATCAACTCTATCGGAGCGTGCGTGCTATGCGCGATCATCAGGGCCTCGCGCAGCCGTTCCGGCCGGTACTCGCGGCCATTCACCGCCACCAGTGTCGTTCCCGCCGTGAGTCCCGCGTCAAAGCCTGGACTGCCCCACACCACTTCCACGACCTGTCCATAGTCACGCATGGACACATTGAACCCCAGCGAGAAACTGAAATCGGCCGCCTTGCGCTGCTCCTCCAACTGCTTGAGAAAGTCGGTCGGCACGTCCGTGTAAACGAGCTTCCAACCCCCGCGCGTGAGGCCATCGAGCGGCGCGCCGGGTCCATGCGAATGCAGCCGCTGCGCGAAGAACTTCTCCCAGTCGTACGGCGCCACACCGTTGAGCGCGCGCTCGACGTCAGGCAGCGTATAGGGCACAGGCCCCAGGGTGCCGTCAGCGCCCCCGAAGAACCCGCGGGCGAAGTCATCGAGTGACATCTTGTCGCCGCTCAACTCGCGGATCTTCGTATCCACATCGAGCCAGATGAGCGCGCCCTCCGGATAGTAATCTTCCGTCCGCTGCCACGTCAGCCAGGAGAGCGGCCGGCGCGCGGTGATGATGGGCTGATAGGTCGTATCCTCCACGTCGCGCCAGGCGCGGCCCGGCCGGTCATGATCCATGTTGGCCGCGGTGTAGGCCCAGTCCTGGCGCGCGAAGTCCGCGCTCCACAGTCCGGAGCGCGCCGCGAGCACACCTTCCAGGTACTGGGTGAGCCCCTCGTAAATCCACAGCAGATCGTTCTGCATCGGAACGTTGAAGTTGGCGGTCGCCAGTCCCGCCGGCCGCCGGAACTTGCCATTCCACGAATGCGAGAACTCGTGCGGCAGTAAGCTGCGACCGGGGCCTTCCTTGTCCCAGTCGAGGAAATAACCCGGCAGCCGCCGGTTCTCGCTGGAGCGGTGATGCTCGAGACCGATGTCGCCGAAGTGATCGCTCAGGGCCAGCAGCAGATCGTAGTGATCGAAGTGCCGCGCGCCAAAGAGCGCATAGGCCTCCTGCACGAGCTTGCGGTGCGCGGCGATCTGCTCCGGCTTGATGTCGAAACTCGCGGGCGAGTCGGCGACGATATCGAGCCGTACCACCGCGCCTTCCGTCGACGGCCCGATCTGAATCCCATGCTTGGGAGCCGCCGCCACGGTGGCCCCGGACGCGGTTCCGGCGGGCACCGGGTCGAGCACGATGGTGCGAAAATAACGTCCGGCAAACACCGGCGAATCCACCAGCGTGTCGAGCGACACGTGTTTGAACCAGACGCTGCTGCCATGCCGGTTCTCGACATCAAGAGCGGTGCCGAACTCCCACCCTTCCGGCAGATCGAGCTCCGGAGCCACGGTGATACGGCTCGCATAATACCCCGCCGGATATAACACGACTGCGTTCCACTGCAGACCGACGATCTCCGGCGTGACATTGATCCGGCCTTCGGCAGCCGTCAGTGGCGCGGCGTACTGAAAATCGATGTCGAGATGCGTCGCCCCCGTCGGGACCTGCACCTGAAACGCGTAGACATTGAATGGATCGCGCGTCCACTCGACGCGTTTACCATTGGCGTTGATGATGAGCCCGCCGACCCCATCGATCGGTCCGCGCGGCGCATGATTGCCCGGCAACCACTCCGGGTAAAGCAGCGTCAGCGGGCCGGCAACGACCGGAATGACCTCGTGAACGTTGAAGACATGGCGCTCGAGATCGGTAACGTCGACTCGCAGCGCGATGGTGCCTTCGTACGGCGTGTCCTGCGGTGGAATTTCGACAGCGCCGGCGATTGTTCCGGCGGTCCCCAGTATTGTCGCAACGATGTAAGCGACGCCCCCCTCGCGTCGCCTCACGCTGACAATACCTTCGCGACGGCGTGCGCGAAGTACTCCAGGTTTTCGCGGCGCAAGCCGGCGATGTTGATACGACTGTCATCCGTCATGTAGACATGATGGCGGCTCTGCAACTCGTGCACCTGCTCCACTGTGATGCCGAGATAGGAGAACATGCCGCGTTGGGATTCGATGAATCCGAAATCCCGTTGCGGGCAGGTTTGCCTGAGGTGTTGTACGGCGTCACGGCGCAGACCCTGGATCCGCTTGCGCATGATCGTGAGCTCGTCCGTCCACATCTCGCGTAATCCGCTGTTATCCAGAATCTCGTACGCGATGGCCGCACCATGATCCGGTGGCATCGAGTAGATACTCCGTGCGATGCGCACGAGTTGGGTGAGCACGGCATCCGCGGCGCTCACCGTCTCGCTGACGACGTGCAGGGCCCCTGTGCGCTCCCGGTAGAGGCCGAAGTTCTTCGAGCACGAGACGGCCACCGTAACTTCGGGAAGCTCGTTGCAGAAAAGACGCGGGCCGAAGGCATCCTCGACGATTCCCGTGCCCAGTCCCTGGTAGGCCATGTCAATGAAGGGCAGCAGGTTGCGGCCCTTGAAAAGTGCCAGCAACTCGCGCCACTGCGTCTCGCTCAGGTCCGCGCCGGTTGGGTTATGGCAGGAGGCATGCAACAGCACCACCGCCCGCGGCGGCAGCTTGTCGAGCGTACTCAACATGGCTTCGAACTTGATACCGCCCGTGGTGGCGTCGAAGTACGGATAGCGCTCGAGCTTGAGCCCGCATCCTGACAGCAGCGGAATGTGGTTCGCCCAGGTCGGCGTGCTCACATGGACGACAGAATCGGGAGAAGCCGTCTTGATCAGCTCCGCCCCGAGTCGCAAGGCGCCGCAACCGCCAGGTGCTTCGATCGTCCGTACACGGCCACTCGTCAGCGCCGGATGCTCGGACCCAAGAACGAGACGCTCCATCGCCTGGTTGAAGCCGGGATTGCCAGCCGCGGCGACGTAGGATTTCGTGGTCTGACGCGCGAGCACTGCCTGCTCCGCTTTCCGCACAGCCTGCAGAACAGGCGTATCTCCCTGGTCATTACGGTAGACACCCACGCCCAGATCGACCTTGTGGGGGTCGGTATCTGCGCGAAACGCGGCCATGAGGCCGAGAATGGGGTCGGGGGAAAGTCGGTCGAGTCGCTCGAACATTCTTTGGTCTCCGCACGCCGCGCAAGCTGCGCGGGAGACCTAAGTTTACCCGGTCGACTATCCGACGGGAGGCGCGCCTGCGTATTGAGGGAGGGTGCCCGTCGGTACGACGACAATGCCCACCGAGCGGACGACCCGCGGGAGTGTGCTGCCACATTGACGGCAGAACGCCGTCCCGAAGTGCCAGTCCTTCGGCGGACCGTAGTTCGATACCTGTGACTCGCCACGCACCCAGCGGAACTTGGCGGAATCCACAAATATATTCGAAGCGTGCGCAGCGCTATGCGCCCGACGGCATTGCGCGCAGTGGCAGTCCATCATCCGCCCGGCCGACTCGACGAGCTCGAACGCCACTTCGCCACACAGACAGCTTCCCCCGGCCATCTTGTGCACGCCCGCCGTCGCGGGCCGCTTCCTGGATGAGATCCTTCGCGCTGTCACTTTCAGACTTCCTCGTGCTGGGGGAGAGTGTCCGTGATCGTGTGCCACGATGCCTTGGAGCCTACGAAACGATGGCTCTGGGGTTGGATACCGAGCTCACCATCGAGGTTCCCCGCCGGACAAAAAGCAATTCCCGTATCCGCCTCGACCACCGGCATGACAGACCCGCACTGGCTGCAGAAAGTGCGCTTGCCGTAAGCCGATGACTGATAGGTGGACAGTGCATCCTCACCCGCCACCCAGCGGAAGCTGGTCAACGGCACGGTGACAAAGGTCGCGAACGCGGCGCCGTGATGCTTGCGGCACATGGAGCAATGGCAATGCGACATGACCTCGAACGGCCCGTCGAGCTCATATTGCACTGAGCCGCACAGGCACGAGCCCTTGGCGACAGCGACGCTCTTGCGAGGCGCGCCCTCCGGCGGATGCGGCTCGGAAAGCGAGGCAAGCAGTAACTCCACCAACTCGCTGTCCCACATTCTCTGCTCGGGTCCATCGACCGCGACGTCGGGCACCATCAGGCTGGCGAGAATCAGCTCGCAGGCGCTGTCCAGGTTGCGCAATGCCAGCGAGCCATCGCGCCGTCCTTTGGTCAGCAGCCGCTTGAGGCGGGTGCGAACCATTTGGTCCCATTCGTGCAGGCGTCGCTGCAGAGCGTTGGGCAGATCCCGCCCTCTTCTGAACGAAAGAAGTGAACCGCGTTCCCGCCGCAGCTCGAGCGCCGCGACCAGGAACGCCGCTACTTTATCCAGCGCGGTGCCGGGAGCCGTCTCGCCCCGCAGCAGGGCCTCGGCAAATGCCTGCGCCGTACGCGCATAGCACTCATCTATGAGAGCAGAGCTGTCTTCGAACCAGCTCGCGGCCAGGACGGCCTGCTCGTTCCCCGCTTCATGCGCGATCCCGGACCAGTGCATGCGGTGGTCACCGCTGCGTGCAATGACTCTCGACGCAGCATCGACGACCGCAGTTCGGGTAATCGGCCGATTGTCTTGCGTTGTCATTGACGGTCCTCCATGTGAAATCGCAAGCAACGCGCGTGCCAGCCGGAGCTCGCGAATCAAGCGTCTTAAGTCACCTAGGCCGCGGCGTCCCCGGGCAACGTTGGTGCAAAGCCCTCCAGGCCCGCTCACCGCCGGTGCAGGGCTCGACTACGTCACAGTTCGACGCCGATGGGAACGCTGATTAAGACTAAAGGTACCGAGCGGCAGAGCCGATACAGGGAGCGCCCGCACGACGGACCGTGCACCCGTAAGCCACAGCAAGTCGCTTTACTGTGATTCAAATAATCGGTTCCATCGTCGTTCTTGTGTGCGTCATCGGGGGCTTTATCCTCGAGGGCGGCCATATCCTGGCGCTGTGGCATCCCACTGAGATCCTGATCATCGTGGGCTCCGCGCTGGGCGCCTTCTTCACCAGCAACCCCACCAAGATCGTCAAAGCCTCGTTCCAGGGTGCGATTGCCGTCATCAAGGGCCCGCGCTACGGCCGCGACGACTACGTGCAGCTGCTGAAGCTGCTGTACGAAGTGCTGATGAAGATCCGCAAGGACGGACTCATGGCGATCGAGGCCAGCCTCGAGGCCAAGGACGGTGGCGCGCTCTTCAAAAACTATCCGAAGATCCAGGCCGACACCCATCTCATGGAGTTCATCACGGACTGCCTGCGGCTGATGGTTGGCGGCAGTCTCGATCCGCACGAGCTCGAGAGCCTGCTCGAGATGGAGCTGGAGACTCATCATCAGGCCGCCCACGAGCCCGCGCACGCTGTTCAGAAAGTAGCCGACGCACTTCCTGGTTTCGGCATCGTCGCGGCGGTGTTGGGTATCGTGAACACCATGGCGGCGCTCGACGGCGCGGACACGGCGACGATCGGTCACAAGGTCGGAGCGGCGCTCGTCGGCACGTTCCTCGGCATTCTCGTCAGCTACGGCTTCATCGGTCCGATCGCCTCCTCGATGAGCCACGCGGCCGTCGAAGAAGGCAAAGCCTTCGAAGTCGTGAAAATGGCTCTCGTCGCGAGTGTGCGCGGCTACGTGCCCTCGGTCGCGATCGAATTCGCGCGCAAACTTCTGATGAGCGACGTGCGGCCGACCTTCGGCGACCTCGAATCGCAGTTGAAGGCGAAGCCGCGCGCGGCCGCCTGAAGCGGCGCGGGATAACAACATGGCGGGCAAGAACGAACGCCCTATCATCATCGTCAAGCGCAAGAAGAGAGGCGTCGAAGCACATCATGGGGGCGCCTGGAAGGTCGCTTACGCCGATTTCGTAACCGCCATGATGGCGTTCTTCCTGGTGATGTGGCTCGTCACCGCCGTGTCGAAGGACAAGCGCGCGGCGATCTTCGAATACTTCAAGAATCCCAGCATGGAGTCGGGCAAGACCGTGAAGCCCGCCCCCGGCCAGATGGGCCCTGGAGGCGCGAGCACCAGTCCAATCAACTTGGGTGGCGGGCTCGACTCGCCCCGCACCCTGGCCAGTCAGAAGCCCGATATCGGCGCGAACCCCAATCTGCCGGTCCGCGAACAGATCGTGGACCGCAAATTCGATGCCAAGAGCTCCGACAAGCCTGAGACCGAGGAACAGGCCCGTGAGCGGGTGAAGGAAGCCGAGCACAAGAAACTCGAGACCCTCATGGAGGAGCTCAAGGAGGCCGTGAGCAAGAGCCAGGCCCTCCAGCCCTTCAAGGACCAACTCCTGCTCGACATCACGCCCGAAGGCATCCGCATACAGATCGTCGACGCGCAAAACCGTCCGATGTTCGATGTTGGCAGCGCGCGGCTGCGCGACTACACACAGAGCATCCTGCACGAGCTCACGCCTTACCTGAGCTCGGTGCCGAACCGCATCAGCATCACCGGGCACACCGACATCCGTCCCTATCCCGGACAGGGTGGTTATTCGAACTGGGAGCTGTCCGCGGACCGGGCCAATGCGGCGCGCCGCGCCCTGGTCATGGCCGGCCTTCCGGATGCCAAAATCGCCCGCGTCGTCGGACTGTCGTCATCGGTGTTGTTCGACAGAGAGGATCCGCAGAGCCCCATCAACCGCCGCATCAGCATCGTCATCATGACGAAACAGGCGGAAGAGGACGCGCTCAAGACTGACGTGGCCAACAACGCGCCTGTCGGCTCCGAGCCAGCGGTGCCCCTCACGCCCGCCGTAACCACCCCGCCACTGGCAGCTGCCACTTCACCGGCCAGCTGATCCCACAGCGCGATATTAGCGGCGGCCCTCGCCCTCGCGGGGGGCATGCGCCGCGGACTTTAAGGTGCCGTCGGTGGCGTGCTAGCGACCCGGTGGAACAGCGTCAACGCATCCCGCGGACGCAAATACTCGAATTCCGCAACCTCCATGGCCAGAGGCTCGCGCTCAGGCACACTCTGCGCAGCGGGCACCGCCCTGATGGTGTTAGCTTGCTCGCTGAGCTTTCCTTCGCTGGGTTTTCCCACGCGGTCGTCCGGACCACGCGGCGACTGCGCCATGATCCCGCCCGTCGCCATCAGATGCTCCAGGGCGCTGAGTTCCTCGGGCGGCTCGGTCTCTTCCGGCGTCAGCAATAACCCATGTTTGCGCGCCCAGACTCCCGCGCTCGTGAGACTCGTCAGCATGGTGAGAGGAACGGACAGCAACAGGCCGATGAGGATGGGCGACATCCACCAGATGTAACGTGGAGCGATGAACAAAATAACCGCTCCCCACACGAGCCCGATCAGCACGTGCCACTTATGGCGCGAGAACGCCTCACGAAAGGTGATGCCACGGTCGCCGCGATCCTGCGCATTCCACGTCACCGGGTGACCTAACAGGGTAGTCACGACGAATGTCGTGTGGAACAACATCATGGACGGCGCGAGTAGCGTGCTGAACAGTTGCTCAACCACCAGGCTCGCCAACAAGTGCAGCCCGCCTCCAAAACTGCGTCGCAGTTTGCCGTTCACCAGTGCGAGCGTGGCGCCGAGCACCTTCGGCATCAGCAGCACCCCGATCGGACCCGCGAGCAAAATGACGATCTCACTGTCGCGATATTGCGGCCAGGTTGGAAACAACGAGTACGAGCCGGGCGAAAAGTATTGGTAGCCGTTGATCGCATCCAGGCACACCGTGATGGAGCTCAGCAGCAACGCAGCGAGCCACAGCGGCGACGTCGCGTACGAGAGCACACCGGTAATCAGATGCAGTCGGCTCAGCCAGTGCAGCCCGCGCATCGGCAACAATCCCAGGTGCTGCAGATTGCCCTGCGCCCAACGCCGATCGCGTGCCGCGAAATCCACGACATTGGAAGGCACTTCCTCGAAGCTGCCCCCCAGGTCGGTCAGGAGCCACACCTTGAGCCCGGCACGCCGCATGAAGGCGGCCTCGGCGAAATCGTGGCTGAGAATGTCACCGCCAAACGGCGCCTTCCCCGGCAGAGTCGGCAAATCGCAATAGGCGGCGAACGAGCGCAGCCGCAGGATGGCGTTGTGTCCCCAGTAGTTGCCTTCGCCGAGCTGCCAGAACGCCAGGCCGCTCGCCAGCATGAGGCTGTTCAACCGGGCCGCGAATTGGATGAGTCGCGCGAACAGCGTCTCGCGTCCTGCCGGTGTCGGCAGTGCCTGGATGATTCCTGCCTCGGGGTGGACATCCATCATCTGTGCAAGCGTGACGAGCGCGTGACCCGACATGATGCTGTCGGCGTCGAGCACGATTGCATAGTCATAGGCCCCGCCCCACGACTGTACGAAGTCAGCGATGTTGCCGGCCTTGCGCCGCAGATTCTCTTTGCGGCGTCGGTAAAAGATACGTCCCTGCGCTTCGTGTCGCTCCACCAGGCGCGCCCATGCAAGCTCCTCCGCCGCGCCGATCTCGGGCTTGCGCGTGTCCGAGAGCACGAACAGATCGAACGCCGCCTGTTCCGCGCGCGCCTTGAGCGAGGACCAAACAACATCGAGGCCGGCAAACACCCGCGTCGTGTCCTCGTTATAGATAGGCATGATGACCGCGGTCCGCCCCTTCAGAGCCCGACCTTCGCCTTCGGAGGAATGGATCACCGCGGAATCACGGCCAACGAGCTGAACAATGAACCCGGCTACGGCCGTCCAGAAGGCGCCGGTGATCCACGTGAACAACACGAAGAAGACGATGAGGCTGGATTTTTCCCAGGGCGTGAAGCCGTTGGTGCGCAGGATGTCCGCCATCAGGGCGCTGGCCGACAGGGAGGTGAGAAAAGTCAGACCGAAGAACAGCAGCCGGCGCCAGATGGAAGGCCATCGCAGGCGATCACGTGTCATGGCTGTGCTCCGGGGGCCCAAAGGTAAGTCCAAGTCTCGGTCAACGCTTCACCGTATAGCGTCAGGTAGCAACGCAGATCGACGGGCTTCTCGCCGTTCGTTTTCATACGCATCGATACACGCCAGACACCATTCGCAGCCAGGCGTTCCACGGTGACGTTATCGATCTCCCCTCCGGTCGCACTCGCCGCAGCCTCCACCGGCTGCGCTCCGCCCAAGCTGTCGAGATCGCCGCCGGCGAAATCAACAATCACGCGGCGCACACCCGGTACCACGGACGTACCGTTCACGACCCGGGCGAAGTGGGTAGCAATAACCTTTCCTCCCGGCGGCCACTGCGTCGTACCAGTGTACGCGGAAAGCAAGTACGAGAACGTCATCGGCTTCTGCGGCTGTACCGGCGCCTCGGGTACCCAGAAGGAGACGACATTGTCGTGAATTTCCTCATCCGAGGGAATCTCGACCAACTCGATGCCACCCTTGCCCCAGTCCCCGAGAGGCTCGACGAAGTAGCTCGGGCGCCGTTCGAAGCGCGCCTCGTTATCCTGGTAGTGAGTGAAATCCCGATCGCGCTGCGCGAGGCCGAAGCCGCGCGGGTGCTCGTCCATGAAGCGATTCACCCGCAGCTCTTTGGGATTCACCAGCGGCCGCCACTGCCATTCCCCGGTGCCCCGCTCCATCATCAGGCCGTCGCTGTCGTGGACTTCCGGCCGGTAGTCGTCGAAGCGATGACTGCCGGAGTTCTCGCCATACAAATACATCGAGGTCAGCGGCGCGATGCCAAGCGTGGCGATCTGCCGGCGCGGATAGAGCTCGGCCGTCACCTGCACCTGGGTCGTCGTGCCAGGCCGCACATCGAACTGGTACGCGCCCGTGATTCCCGGACTGTCCAGAAGGGCGTAAATCGTCATGGCGCGCGCGGTCGGATCGGGCTTGGCGAGCCAGAAATCCGTGAAATACGGGAATTCCTCGCCGGAGGCCGCGCCCGTATCGATAGCCAGGCCGCGCGCCGACAGGCCATAGCCCTGGTTACGACCCAACACCCGGAAGTAGGACGCACCGAGAAACACGATGAGCTCGTCTTTGTACGCCGGAGTGTTGAGCGGATAGTGAATTCGAAAGCCCGCGAAGCCTAAATCCGGCGGAAATGCGACCTTGGGCACGCGCGGACCGAAATCGAACATCGCCGGGTTGTAGAGCACCGGACGCGCGACTCCACCGCTCACCTCGGAGATGTTGACACGTCGATCAAAGTTAAAACCCCGATGGAAGAACTGCACTTCGAACAGGGCCTTGTCGTACCAGAGTGAGCTCGTCCGCTGAAAACGAATGTCGCGATACTCGTCGAAGGTGAGCTTCGCGATGGCGTCGGGCAGCTTGGTCGAACGATTCCTATAGGCCTTGCTGGCCCGGTCCTGCGCGAGTCGCTCGACGGTCGCGAA
>DATBCZ010000182.1:0-20973 GCA_036270175.1 Steroidobacteraceae bacterium
CGCACCCCGGTGCGGAAACGGCCCCTTGGACAGTTGTTGCGAGCGGCACCCATAGTAATGCTCGCCGCCCTGACCGCCGGCCTGGTGGAATCCACGGACATCTCGTTGCTCCCGGTATTTGGTCTGCGACGCGGCTTGAACGAGTCCGCGGCGCTCGCCCTGGTGACGGTTTTCCTCGTGGGCAACGTTCTATTGCAACTCCCCATCAGCGCCTTCGCCGATCGTTTCGGGCGACTGCGTGTTCTGGCCTTTTGCGGCGCCACCAGCGTGATAGGCCCGCTGCTGCTGACTTCTTCTTTGCACACCCCCTGGCTGCTGTGGCCCCTGCTGCTCCTGTGGGGCGGCACCATGTACGGTTTCTACGCCCAGGGAATCGCCCTGTTGGGCGATTCGTATCCAACAGAGGACCTTGCCGCGGCGAATTCGGTATTCGTCGTCGTGTATTGCCTCGGAGGCCTGGTCGGACCCGGCCTCGGAGGACTGGCCATGGACTGGTGGACGCCGCAGGGACTGATCGCCTTTCTCAGCTGCGTTCCACTGCTCCTCGTTGTCCCACTGCTCGCCAGAATCTAAAACCTGTACTTCACATCAACGCCGATCGTACGCGGCTGATTGGTCGCCACCCGGATCAGGGACGGAATCGTGTACGCGAAGCCCGTCGTGTTGATTCCCAACTGGGCGCGCTTGTCGGTCAGATTGTCGGCGAACAGGAAGCCCGATAATTTCTCACCGAGGAGTCCAAAACGCAGACCGACGAGGTTGTAGGAAGGCAGCGTCCCGTAGGTGAAGTCGATATCCGTCGCCTGGCCTACGTAGGAGTTGTTCAGGCGCGCCGAAAATTTCAAGTCGTCACTAATGGGCTTCACGTACGTCAACGAAGTCGTTTCCGTGTACTTCGGTACGTTGAGAAGTCCCAAGCCGGGTGTGAACGCCGTGTCCGCCTGCTCCAGCGTAGTGTTAACCGACGTCAATGTCGCATGCGTGTAGGTACCACTGAATGCCAGTGTCAGCTCCGGTGTCAGGAGTGCCGTAATCTCCACTTCCGGTCCGTACGAGGCGGCGGTGCCGGCGTTCTGCGTGAGCGGATAGCCGCACGGCTGGTTGACCGACTGCTGCACCTGTGACCATCTGATGTAATACACGTCGGCGTTGATGATGACCCGATTGTCCAGCAGCTTGGCCTTCTCACCGAGCTCATAGTTCCAGATGCTATCGGGCCCGTAGGCCTCGGTCGCAAGGGTACACGGGGGGTCTGGGATCTGCTGATTGATGCCGCCGGGCCGGAATCCGCGCGAAGCGGTCCCGTAGATTGTCAGATCATGGTTCTGTTCATAGGACACCGTGACCTTGGGGTTGACTCCGGTGTTGGACGTGACGAAGGTATTGAGCAGAGGCGTCGCACTGCCGGACGTCGCGAGATACCCTTCCGTTTCCTCATCGGCGCGGCTGTCGAATTTGTACCAGCGCGCTCCGGCGGTCAGCTTCCAGTTCTCGGTGAACGCGTAGGTGCCTTCGCCGAAGATGGCGTACTGCTTGATGTGGTACGGATTATTAGCCTGGTAGAGGATGCCCTGCGGATCGACCGCGAGCTCTCCCGGAGCGTTGGCGACGATGGGTATCGACGCGTTGTATTCCGCGAAAATGGATTGGAAATGACTGAAGAACGCGCCCGCGATCCATTGCAATGGGCCGGTACCGGTCGAAGCGATGCGCAACTCCTCGCTGAATTGACGCGTCGTATCGGTTTCATTGAAGGCATTGGGATAAAACTGCGAGATCGACACTCCATACAAGGGAAGCAGACTGTAAAGCGGCTCGGAAGTGTCCTGCGTCTGGCTCTCCGTACGGGAATAATAGGCGCTCGCGGAAGTCAGCTGTGCGAAACCTAGGTCGTAGCTCGCAGTCAGTCCGTACAACTTGAATTCGTCGGAAATCGGCTCGCCGTTGTTGTCCGACTGGAAGCGGGCATTGGTGATCCCCGGGGGCAGGTCATATTCATCGTAATCACCCATGGTGATTTTCTGGTAGATCGCCGTCGCTTCGATCTTCAGGGCGGCGGTGGGCTGCGCCAGAAACTCAACGCGGCCGCCCTGCAGGCGCTCCCAGTTTATGCGCGGCGTGGATTGTGCGGGCGTTATGGCCGTCACGTCGCCGCGAGTACATCCAGGCCACCCCGGACCGCAGGGCCCCGGATTCGTCGGTACCGGGAAGTCCGGCTCCACGTAGCGTGTGATCCAGCCGTCCCGGTATTTGTCAGTAGCGACGATGCGCATGGCGAAGGTGTCGGCGAGCAAAGGAACATTCAACATCAGGTTGCCGCCGCGGTTGAAGCCGCCGCCGCTGGTACCCGAGCCGAACGCGTCCACCGACCCCTCGAAATGATTCAGTACCGGCTCATTGGTGACGAGTTTCACCGTGCCACCCATCGAGCCGGACCCGTACAACGTCCCCTGTGGTCCGCGCAGTACTTCGACACGATTCAGGTCGTAGAGATCGGGGTCGATGACAACCTTGCCGACCAGCGCCGCGGCGGGAGCCGTGAGTGGATAGTCGTCGAGATAGAAACCCACCGTGGGCGACGAGCCGCCGGACGATGACAGCCCGCGCATCTCCAATTCCGTCTGTCCGGGGCCCGATGTGCGCATGGAGAGACCCGGAACCGACTGGACTACGCCGGTGATTCCCGAGATCCCTTCCTGTTGCAATTGCTCACCCGACAGCGCGGACATGCTGATTGGAGTGTCCTGGATGGTCGAGGAGCGCTTTTCCGCCGTTACGACGATCTCCGCGAGTCCGGAATCGTCGGCCGGCCTGGCCGCGGCGACTGTCGTCTGGGCTGCTACCGGAGCGGCAAGAACAGCCCCCACGAGCGCAATGACCGGCGGGGTGAGACGATATGAATGCATGGAGTGGCTCCCGATTGTTGTTAGTTAGCGCAGCAAACCTTGCTCCACCAGCACCGGTGGATGGCGATGATGGGTCGCCTGCTCCCAGGCGTAGGCGTAACCGAGCAGGTCACCGTCCTTGAAAGGCCGCCCCGAGAACTCCATGCCAAACGGCAACCCGCTGTCATAGAAGCCGCCCACCACGACGACCGCGGGAACTCCCAACATGTTGATCCAACTCGTTGCCGAGTGCGGTCCTTCGCTGAGCTTGCCATCCTGCGCCAGCGTCTCATCGACGGGCGGCATCTGGATCGCCGGATACAGGTAACCGTCCAGGTGCAAACGCTCCAACGTTTCCAGGTATGCCGCGAGCATGCGTTTGCGGGGGCCGAAATAATTGCTTTCCGCGTCCGGGTCGGTTTCGAGGCTGCGCTGGTTGATCTTGACGTCCCCGAACTCCGAGTTGGTCGCCTCGGTGCCTATGATCGAAGCGCCGAGCGGCGCACCCAGCGCTTTTTCGTACTCGGCGGCCGAGTGGTACTGCGCCGGTCCGAATTCCTTGAGGAAGGAGTCCGTGCCTTCACGAACATAGGCGTAGGTACTGACGCGGGCGGCTATCCGGGCAAAACTCTCCGGTAACAGGGAGTCGTCTATGACAACGGTGGCGCCCAGCGCGCGCAGTTCCTCAACCGCTTTCATAAATGTGGCACGCGTCCGTGGATCCAGCGCGATCGCCTGTTCGGCAGCCTGCTTAGTGGCTGCGACGTCGGATACCGCAGCGGGCGTCCCATGAAATGGAATTCCAATTCCGTTCAGGACGAACGCCGGCACGCCGAAGCGCTTCCCCTTCAACGCGTCGGGCTTGAGGTACTGCAGATACGGACCACGCTGCGCCTTGTCAGCGGACCCTTTCGTTACCGGATCGAGCGGGTCCTCACCCGCCATGACGCCGAGAGCGATGGCCGCATCGGAGACGGTACGTGCAATGGGCCCCGTGTTATCCAACAACCAATCGAGCGGCGCGATTCCCGCGATGCTGACGAGTCCGCGCGTCGGAAACACGCCGATCAGCGCGCTCGTCGCCGCTGGCATCCGAATCGAGTTACCTGTGTCGGTACCGTTGCCGAGCACCGCCAGATTGGACGTCACCGCAGTGACCGTCCCACCCGACGATCCGCCGGGCGAGAACCGCACATCGTACGCATTTCCGGTGCGACCGAACGAGCTGCTGCGGTTGGTGTCAGCATTCGCGAAGTCCGGCATGTTGGTGTGGCCGATAAGGATCGCCCCCGCCGCCCGCAAGCGAGCCACGACCGTCGCATCGCGCGGCGCGACCAGTTCATGGCCCGACACGACGTAACCTTCCCACCCGTCGGTGGTCACTTTCCCTGCGATGCTGGTATTCGCCTTGATGACAATGGGCACTCCCCACAAGGGACCATGCTTCGCCGCGACTCCTGCCTCGGCATCCTCGCGCGCCGCAACAGCCCGCGCGTCCGCATCGAACACCTGTTCGATCGCCCGATAGATACCGTTGTAGCGGGCAATACGCTCCAGATACCAGTCGACTACTTGCGTGACGGTGTACTTGTGCTGCGCGTAGTAACCCTGCAACTGTGGGACGGTGACCTCCATGAGGTCCTTGTCCATCGCCGCGCTAGCGCGTGCCGGAGGTTTGGCCTCGATGGCGAACGCCAGATTCACCGTACACAAACCAATGGCCAGCTGCTGGAATCGGCGCTTGAGCACGGACGACCTCCCCTACCACCGACGGCTAGGATAGTCGATTTGAGCATGCGTCTTAACTCAGACATGAAAAAAATTGTTGCCGGACGGTGAGAATCGCCGCGCAATCGCGCACCAAACGCGTGCGCGCAACCAGGGAGTGATCTATAAAGAAGCAGGTGTAATCAACTGAAGTACGCTGTTGTGACAGCCCAGCCGGCGCAAGCCCAAACCATCACCATCGATGACACGCAGCGCGTCTCCGCCCTGCTCCTCGTGCCACCCGCAGCCCGAGCCTGTTTTGTAATGGCGCATGGAGCCGGGGCAGGTATGGACCACCCCTCCATGACGGCGTTGGCGACCGGGCTGTCCGCACTGAACATAGCAACCCTGCGCTACCAGTTTCCTTACATGGAACGGGGCTCCCGGCGGCCGGACCCACCGCAACTGTGTCACGCGACGGTTCGCGCGGCAGTCACCGCAGCCGCCCGCCTCGTACCCACACTTCCACTCATCGCCGGGGGTAGATCGTTTGGCGGACGGATGACCTCGCAGGCGCAGGCAAAGGCACCGCTCCCCGGCGTGCGAGGACTCGCATTCCTCGCCTTTCCTCTGCATCCGGCCGATCGTCCGGCGAGCGATCGCGCCGAACACCTCTTCGCGGTGACGATTCCGATGTTGTTTCTGCAAGGCACACGCGATGCGCTCGCGGACCTGCAGCTCGTGGAGAAGCTCGTGAGCCAGCTGGGCGAGCGCGCTACTTTGAAACTGCTGCAGGATGCCGACCATTCGTATCACGTCCCCGCTCGTACGGGACGCAAAGACCCGGAGGTCAGAGCCGAGCTGCTGCAAGCCCTCGCCGATTGGACCGAGTCGCTGATCCGCGGCTGATCCGCGGCTCACCCGCTGGACGCATCCCCTCCTGTCCCGGCGGCGCTCGAGGTCATGACATAATTGTTACAAATTCGTAAGACCCTCATTGCGGTCGCCACGGTAAGGTGCTTGATGTTAGATTCGTGGCTTACCTTCCGAGGATTCCGACGATGAGAACGCTGTTCCTGCACCCCCCGTCATTTGACGGCTACGACGGCGGCGCTGGCGCTCGCTACCAGATGAAGCGCGAGGTCAAGTCATTCTGGTATCCGACCTGGCTGGCGCAACCCGCGGCCCTCGTCGAAGGCTCGAAGCTCATTGATGCCCCGCCGCATCGCCTGAGCTTCGAGAACATCATCCCGGAGCTGAAGAATCGTGACCTGGTGGTGATGCACACCTCCACCCCGTCGTTCAAATCGGACGTAAAGACGGCGGCGATGATCAAAGAGGTCAACCCGGCGGTCAAAATCGGTTTCATCGGCGCCAAAGTCGCGGTCGAGCCCGAAAAGAGCCTCATCGGTGGCCCTGCCGTCGATTTCGTTGCCCGCAATGAATTCGATTTCACCATCAAGGACGTCGCCGACGGCATCCCCTGGAGCGACATCAAGGGACTTTCGTACCGGAATGCCCAAGGCACCATCGTTCATAACGAGAACCGCGAGGTTCTCGACGACATGGACAAGCTTCCCTGGGTGACGCCGGTCTACAAGCGCGACCTGACGGTCGAGCGGTACTTCAGCGGCTACCTCAAACATCCCTACGTCTCTTTCTATACCGGACGCGGTTGCAAATCCCGCTGCACCTTCTGCCTGTGGCCGCAAACGGTGGGTGGACATAAGTACCGCGTGCGCTCGGTCGAGAACGTCGTGGAGGAAATGAAGTGGGCGAAAGCCGCCTTCCCGCAAGTGAAGGAGTTCTTTTTCGACGACGACACGCTGACCGACAACCTGCCGCGCGTTGAAGCGCTGGCGAAGGAATTGGGCAAGATCGGCGTCACCTGGTCGTGTAACGCCAAGGCGAATGTCCCGCGCAAGACTCTCGAAGTCATGCGAGAGAATGGCCTGCGCCTGCTGCTGGTCGGCTACGAGTCCGGCAATCAGCAGATCCTGTTCAACATCAAGAAAGGCATGCGAGTGGAATTCGCGCGCACTTTCACCAAGGACTGCCACGACCTGGGCATCCTCATTCACGGCACTTTCATTCTGGGTCTTCCCGGCGAGACCAAGGAAACCATCCAGCAGACGCTGGATTTCGCGAAGGAAATCAATCCCCACACCATCCAGGTGTCGCTCGCCGCCCCGTATCCGGGCACCTTCCTCTACAAACAGGCGAAGGAAAACGGCTGGCTCTATAACGAAGAAGTCGATCTTCTGACGCAGGAAGGGACCCAGATCGCGCCGCTGAACTATCCCCACTTGAGCCACGGTGAGATCTTCCAGTCGGTCGAGGACTTCTATAAGAAGTTCTACTTCCGGCCCTCCAAGATCGCCTCCATCGTCGCCGAAATGGTGGCCAGCCCCGAGATGATGAAACGGCGCCTGCGCGAGGGTGTTGAGTTCTTCCAGTTCCTGAGGTCGCGACACGACGCCACCTGAAGTCCGGTCACTCATCACGACCTACCAACGCCGCCGCAGTCCCTGCGGCGGCGTTTTCATTAGACAACCACGGAACAGCTACCATGGCCGAAAAATCCAGCGGCGGTGCGCGACGGGGTCGACAGGTACTACAGCGGTTACGCGAGCAGCCCCCCTCGATCTGGTACCGCGGGGAGCTCGTGAAGGATGTCACCGTCCACCCCGCTCTCCAGGGAGGCGTCCATACACTCGCCAGGCTCTACGATCTGCAGTGGGAAACACCGGACATCACGCTCTACGACTCGCCCACGACGGGTCGGAAAGTGGCGCGCTCCTTCATGATGCCGAAGACCCGGGAGGAGCTGGCGAGCATCAGCGCCGCGATGAAAGTGTGGGAGGACTACACACATGGAATGATGGGCCGGGTGCCGGACTACATCAGTCGCGCCATGACCGGATATGCCGCCGGTGCACCGTTTCTGGCCGAAGCGGATCCCCGCTTTGGTGCGAACGCCATCCGTTACTACGAGTACCTGCGCGAGAACGATCTTTGCCTCACACACACGCTGATCCCGCCGCAAGCGAATCGCGCGGTCAGTTCCGCGAAACAGGCAGACCCCTTTCTCGCGGCCCGCATCAAAGAAGAGACCGACGCGGGCATCGTGATACGAGGGTGCCGCATGTTGGCCACCCTGCCCATTTCCGACGAAATCATGGTATTTCCCTCCACCCTGCTGAAGAACTCCGCAGAGGACGCCCCGTACGCTTTCGGATTCTCTATTCCAAGCAACACGCCGGGACTGCGGTTCATCTGTCGCGAGAGTGTCGACTATGGGCGCTCGCACTTCGACCATCCGCTGGGGTCGCGTTTTGAAGAGATGGACGCCGTGGTTGTGTTCGACGATGTGTTCGTTCCCTGGGAAGCTGTCTTCCTCTATCGCGACACAAAACGTTGCAACGAGGCTTACGCACGCACCGGTGCGGTCGTTCACATGGCTCACCAGGTGGTCGTCAAGAACATCGCGAAGTGCGAGTTCATGTTGGGACTGGCGGCGTTGCTGGTCAACACCATCGGCGCCGAAGGCTTCCAGCACATCCAGGAAAAGCTCGCCGAAATCTGGGTGAATCTCGAGACTATGAAAGCTTTCCTGCGCACCGCGGAAGCCGACGCCACGCTCGACGAATGGGGCGTGATGCGGCCGGCGTGGAATCCTCTGGACGCGGCCCGGAACCTCTTTCCCCGCCTCTATCCCCGCATGGTCGAGATCATTCAGCAGATCGGCGCCAGTGGACTGGTCGCCATGCCGACCGAGCAGGACCTCAAGGGACCGTTGGCCGAAGATATCAAAACGTACTACCAGGCGGCCCGCGCCGAGGCATTCGACCGGATTCCGTTGTTCCGGCTCGCGTGGGACACTTCGATTTCCGCTTTCGCCGGCCGCCAGGTGTTATACGAGCGATTTTTTTTCGGCGACCCGGTCCGGATGGCGGGTGCGCTGGTTACCAGTCACGCCGCGCAGATACAACAGCACGCCGATATGGTGCGGGCCTTCGTGAAAGAGGGCAAGGATGAAGCCTTCGCCCAAGGAGTTCCGAATTGACGAATCGCCGTGAGTTTTTCAAAGGCGCAGGCGCTGCGGCGGCCTCGCCCCTGACACTCGCGAGTGAGACGACCGAAGCGACGCACGCCGACGGGACGCCCGAGCAGATTCATTTGACCTGGGGTGACGATCCGTCGCAAACCGTGTTCGTGTCATGGGCCTCACCCGCGCAAGCGGTCAATCCGCGGGTGATCCTGGAACGTCCCGGCGCCACCCCGTCCGTGATTCACGCCATTCAACGCAACTACACCGACGGGCTCAATGGGCAAACGGTGTTTACCTACCACGCGAAGCTTGACCACCTTACACCTCACGCGTCGTACCGCTATTCCGTTACCGCGGACAATGACAGCCATCTGCGCAGTCCGTTCACGGCAACGTTCCACACGGCACCCCGGGGACGAGCGCCGTTCCGGTGGACGAGCTATGGCGACCTCGCGACTCCCAACACCGCATGGGTGTTGTCATCGCCGCAGAGTCGTCACGCGGTCGATGCGGTCGAACGCTTCGAGCCGTTGTTTCATCTTCTCAACGGCGATCTTTGCTACGCGAACCTGAACCCCGCCGCCCAGCCGGCGGTGTGGGCCGAGTTCGGCAACAACGTGCAACGATCGGCCGCACATCGCCCGTGGATGCCGTGCCCGGGGAACCACGAAATCGAATTCTGCAACGGCGAGCAGGGTCTGACTTCGTATCTGACTCGCTACTCACTGCCCGATAATGGGACGCAATTCCCCGGACGCTGGTACCGCTTCAAGGTCGGCTCGGCGCTGTTCATCTCGCTAGCGGCCGATGACGTGATCTATCAGGACAGTGGCGCGTTCCTGGCCGGTCCCGAGCCGCTGACGCCCGCGCCCAGTACCGGTAACGCGCCGATCGAGCCCGGCACCTCGCTGTACATTCGAGGCTACAGCGCGGGCGCGCAGACACGCTGGCTCGAAGAGACCCTGGCGGCCGCGAAACAGGACGAGAGCATCGACTGGATCATCGTACAGATGCACCAGGACGCAATGAGCTCCGCGCATCGCGGCAACGGCAGCGACAAGGGAATCCGTGAGACCTGGCTGCCGCTCTTCGACCGCTATGGAGTGGACCTGGTCCTCTGCGGCCATGACCATGACTACGAGAGAAGTTGGCCCGTGCGAGGATGTAACCATGACGTCGGACGCGACGCGGCCACCGGGACCGTTGTCGACACCTGCCAACCGCGGCCGGTGCTTACTACCGAACCTGCCGGGGGCCGATTTGACACCAACCACGGCACCATTCATCTGATACTGGGTGGAGGTGGCACCAGCGCGCCGCTCGATGTGTACGGCGTAAATCCGCAAAGCGGCTTGCCACAAGCCAAGGTCATCACCAAGCCGAACCGACCCGTGCCCGGTCCAATCCCAGGAGTTTTCCTGAAAGCCGGCGCGGACGCCGTCGAAGACGCCATCTGGTCTGCGCGCCGCGACACGGCGACCGGTTACGGCGTCGCCGTGTTCGATCTGGACCCTGGCGACGCCAACGGCAAAACCTCCATCACCATGCGCTATTACCATGCGGTTGGTGCGGACCGATCGCCTACGTCGGACTACGATCTCTTCGACACGGTGGTGCTCGCCAAAGATCGGCGCGACAAGAAGAGTTAGCCCGCTCATCACGCATTCGTCCCGCTCATCCCAAGTTAATGGTCGTCGACGCTTCGTTGGGGTGAACTAGCCGCTCCCCGACACGGAGCGCGAGACATGCACAGGCGGAATCTCTGCAAAGGCGCGGTCGCCCTGGGCCTGGTGATGGGCACCCCAGGATCGCTGTTGCGAGCGGCAGGCCGACTCAAACCCATGCGCCGGGTTCGACCCACGGATGCCGCCTGGCCAGCCCCGGCAGCCTGGCAACGCCTGAAAGCGGCCGTCGACGGCCATCTTCTCCAGGTGCCCGCCCTGTTCGGTGCCTGCGAGCGGGGATCCGGAGACGCGAGTTGTCGCGAGGCCCTTCAAAACCTCGCAAATCCCTTCTACATCGGCGATCAGCCGGGTGGCACGCAGGTCTCTGGATGGTTGAACGCGTGGCAACCCGCGCCTAGCGTGTATGCCGTCGCGGCCCGACAGCCATCCCATGTAGTTGCCGCCGTAAATTTTGCTCGCGACAACAACCTGCGACTCGTCGTAAAGGGCGGCGGCCACAGCTATCAAGGGACCTCCAACGCGCCCGACTCGCTCCTCGTCTGGACTCGCGCCATGAATCGGATCGAGTTGCATGATTCGTTCGTCCCGCGCGGGTGCGAAGGTCGTATACAACCTCACGCGGCCGTCAGTATCGAGTCAGGCGCAGTCTGGATCGACGCTTACAATGCCGTGACGACGCAGGCGGGTCGTTACGTACAAGGCGGAGGATGTGCGACGGTCGGCGTCGCAGGTTTGATCCAAAGTGGTGGCTTCGGGTCGTTCTCGAAGGGATTTGGAACCGCGGCCAGCAGCCTGCTCGAAGCGGAGATTGTCACCGCCGACGGACGTCTGCGCACCGTGAATGCCTGTTCCGATCCCGAACTACACTGGGCGCTCAAAGGCGGCGGCGGCGGCAACTGGGGAGTCGTGACGCGGGTTACTTTGAAGACGCACCCGCTCCCCGAGAATTTCGGTGGCGTCGGGGGCTCCATCAAGGCGAAGTCAGAAGTTGCCTACCGGAGGCTGCTGGCGCGGTTCGTCGATTTTTACGCCGACTCCCTTTTCAATCCGCACTGGGGCGAGCAAGTCTCGGTCCACCCGGATAACACCCTCGGGTTGTCCCTGGTGTGTCAGGGCCTCGACGACCAGCAGGTCAACTCGATCTGGAAACCATTCCTCGACCAGGTCAGGGCAGATCCGGAACTGAGCGTGAGTGATGCGCTGTGGGTCGGCGCTGGCAACTCCCGTAATTGGTGGGATCCCGCCTGGCACAAGACGCACGGCGGCTCCATGGTCGGCGACTCACGCGCGGGCGCCCCCGCCACCCATGCCTGGTGGCGCGGGGACCAGGAACAAGTGGGGAGTTATCTTTACGCCTACGAATCCGCTTGGCTGCCTTCGAGCCTGCTGCAGCCATCCCAACGTGAGCGGCTGGCCGCCGCGCTGTTTGCCGGCAGCCGGCACCATGACATCGGACTGCATTTCAACAAGGGCCTGGCCGGCGCACCGCCCGAAGCCATCGCGGCAGCCAGTGACACCGCCACCAACCCTGGAGTGAAGGATGCCTTCGCGCTCGCGATTGTCGCCGATGGCGGCCCGCCCGCCTATCCCGGATTGCCAGGTGCTACCGCGCCTGACGCGGCGAAGGCCAATCGAATAGCGCTGGACGTCGGCAAAGCAATGCAGGAACTGCGCGAGTTCGCCCCGCGCATGGGGTCCTACTATTCCGAAAGCAACTTCTTCGAACGCGATTGGCAACACTCCCATTGGGGCGAGCACTATTCCCGGCTGCGTGCCGCGAAGGCGAAATACGACCCGGACGGGTTATTCTTCGTTCACCACGGCGCGGGCAGCGAGGACTGGAGCGCGGACGGATTTTCCCGAATAGCGGGAAGTTGACCACCCGGTCCGACCGCAACCGCGATCAAGCGCCTCACCGTCGCGGGGCCTACAATCCCTATCACCCAATGATCCGCGGAGTATCACGGCCATGTCGGTGACCCGAAAAGCTCTCTTTGTCATTGAGCGCAACCACAACTGCGACCTGACGTTGAACGAGATCGCAACGGCGTGCGGCGTCAGCAAGTATCACCTGGCGCATGCATTCGGTCAGACGACAAATCTATCGGTTATGCAATTTACGCGGGGGCGACGTCTGACCGAGGCAGCGCGGGCGTTAGCGCGAGGGGCGCCCGACATCCTCGACCTCGCCCTGCAAAGCGGTTACTCATCCCACGAAGCGTTCACACGCGCGTTCCGGCAACAGTTCGGTGTCGCACCGGAATCGGTGCGCAGTACGGGCTCTTTGGACGGACTTGCCGTCGTCGAGCCCATGACCGCTCCAAGTCGCGGTGCTGTTGAAGTAAACAGCCCTAGGCTCGGAGACGGACCGGAAATCCAGGCTGTTGGGTTGCAAGCCCACTATTCCTACGACGCCATCTCGGGTATTCCCGGTCAGTGGCAGCGGTTCATGACCCTGGCGCCGGGTATTTGGCATCGACGCCCCGGGATCCCGATCGGAGTGGCATCCAATGTCGACGCGGATGGAGGCTTTGACTACATCTGCGCGGCCGAAGTGTCAGCGTTTTCAAATCTGCCGCCAGACTGTGTGCGCGTCTCGATTCCACCGCATCGCTACGCCATCTTCGAGCACCGGAACCATATATCCGTCATCCAGCAAACCTACGCGGCCATCTGGGATGAATGGCTACCCGCGCATCAGTTGGCGAGCGCTGATGCGCCCAGCATCGAGCGGCACAAAGAGACTTTCGATCCCCGCACGGGCGATGGCGGCGTCGACATCTGGATCCCGATCGACGGCTGAGACGCCATCAGAAAAGGGGTAGGCCAAACACCGCGCTTGAGGCACAATCAGATGGATGGGGGGCTCAACACGGGTTTCTGGGCTGTTGGCGGCAATTCTGTCCGGAGCCGTCGCGCTTTTTCTAACGACTATCCCGCGGAACGTCGGCGCCGCCGAAGAGTGGCGCGCACGGGTTTCCGTCAAGCTGCAGTCGGTCTATGACGACCGTCTGAACGGCGCTGTTGGCGTCGCCAGCTCTGCCAACATAGCCCGCTTCGACGAGCGCGGGCGAGTCGAGGCCGACGTCCACTACAACTGCTCGTCCGGCGCGCCCACTGCCGCCCTCGCCGCCGCTGGACTGTCGGTAAATGTCGCGACCGTTCTACCGCCCGTGTGCATCGTCGAAGGTTGGATCACTCCTGCTGCGCTTCCGAGTCTGGCGGCCGTTGCCGCCGTGACGCGGGTGAAGCTCCCTTCTTACGCCAGCCACGGTCCGCGCCCCTCTCAAAAGTCCACAGCGGCATCTCCGGCCGCCAGTGTGATCGATGGGAACGGTCTCACCATAATGCACGCAGACCAGTTCGTCGCCCAAGCCGGTGGCGGCGGAGGTGGCGTCGTTGTCGGTGTGCAGTCGCAAGGTGTTGCCAGCCTCAGCACCATACAGGGGCGCCACGAATTGCCCGCCGTGACTGTAGTCACGAGCGCCGCGGGCGGCACGAACAGCCCATATGCGGACGAGGGCACGGCTTTGTTGGAGGAAGTGCACGCTGTTGCGCCGAATGCGGGGCTCGCTTTCTGCGAGTCACAAACCTTTGTCCAATACACCGCCTGCCTGCAGCAGTTCGTCCACGCCGGCGCCTCAATAATGGTCGATGACTTCATGTTCCTGGACCAGGACCCCATGTCGTCGGGCGGCACTGACGTGCAGGCACTCGGCCAGTTTCTCGCGCAGAACCCCAACGTCGCATTATTCACGTCGGCCGGCAACGCCAACGGCAGCTATTGGGAAGGCCTTTATACGCCGGTTGCCGCCACCTCCCCGACGACGCCCTCTCCGTTGAGTTGTCACGGCAGTTCCCAGGTCGACAACTTCGTGAATCAATTCGCCGGTGGCGCAAGTCAGATTCTGACGATCACCCCAACGAGCGCTATCTCGGTCCCGATAACGTTCGCCTGGGCGGATCCTGCCGGACAAAACGTCAGCAACTTCGACCTCTACTGGACAAACGTGGCGGACCCCACCAAGTCCGGGTGCCTGTCGTCGACCGGCAGCACCAATGCAGTGATCTCCCAGTCGATTGCCATCTATCCGGGAAACAACATTGTCAGTATCGCCACACCCGACGCCTCGCTGGCGGGTAAGTTCCTGAAGCTCTGGGTCGGTGGCGATGGTCTCACCGCCCTTTCCGTATCGACACCGGGCGGTATAGTCTCGCCGCAGGCATTCACCCCCGGCGTGATCACCGTTGGGGCTGTCAACGGCTCGGACGGTGTCGGCAACAACATCGAGGCCTTCAGCCCCGTCGGACCTATCACGGTTGCCTTCCCCAGCCACGCGAGAATCCAGGCTCCTGTCCTGGTCGCTCCCGATGGAATCAACGTCGACGCCGCGGGAACGTACTTCGCATCCACACTGTTTCCGGATGGCAATTTCTACGGCACTTCCGCCTCGGCTCCCAATGCCGCGGCCGTTGCGGCACTGATCCGCGGCGCCTTCCCGAATTTGACCGTTGCCCAACTCGTGTCGGCTCTCGTAACGGGAGCAACCCAACTCGGCGCGAGCGTGCCGGACGGCACGTTCGGCTACGGACGCATAGATGCCATGGGCGCGCTAGGCACCTTTCCGGTACCAACGATCACGGCCTTGTCCGACGTATCCATCGATGCCAGCTCAACGACAACATCCTCGGCCCTCCCTTTCACCGCCAGCGGTACCGGAGCTCTACACTTTTCGGTAGCGAGTACCAACAGCACTTTGGTCCCCGCGTCGGTGGCTGCCGCCGGGAGCCCGGGAGTTACGGTTTCTCCTTCCAATTGTGGTACGACCACACTGACCTGCTCACTGACGGTCACAGCCGCGCAGTACCAGGGAGGAACTGCAACCGTCACTGTGTCAGCGGTCGACGGTGCGGGTAGGTCGGCGCCCGCAACGATGCACGTCACCGTCACGAATCCGCAAACCGCGCCGCCCCCTCCCGCAACCACGAGCTCCGGCGGCGGTGGCGGAGGTGGTGGCTCGCTGAGCCTGTGGGAGCTCCTCGTCGCGGGTGCGTTGGTGCTATCACGCGCTTTCGGCAGCCGCCCGGGTTATTCGTCCAGGAATGCGGCGGCGAGCTCGCCCCAGGTCTGCAGTTGCTCAGGAGTGTCAGCCACGTACAACCGGGCAGCCGGTAGGATTGCGGCTAACTGTTGAGCCGTTGACACGGGGTGTACCGGATCTCCGCCCCAGGCCAGGAGCAGGATCGGCACCTGTAGGGTAGCCAGGGTGGACAGCGGCGGTAAGTTGGACTGCGCCGCTCCACGCAATATTGACGGCAACAGCTCCTCGGACACCGTGAGCCGTGAGGGATTCCCGGTCACGTTGGCAAACGCCGGCGGCACCGGGGCCTGCGCTAGCGCCGCCTCGAAAGCTCTCATGCCTCGACGCTCGATCAGGCTTGCCGCCTGTTCGTACATGCCCGCTTGCGCCGTGCGGCTCTCCCACGCCGTGGGGGGTGCGCTCAAAATCAGACGGCGGAATCGGTGAGGCGCCAGCACGGCCGCGTGCAACAGGGTTCCGGTCCCCATCGAAGCACCGATAGCATCGATCGGACCGGTGCCAGTGCCGACGTCGATGTCGCGCACCAGGTCCAGAAGGTCGCGCGCGAGCTCAGCCCACGTGTAGTGGTCAGGACGTAAAGGATCCTCGCCACCGGTGGAAACGCCGTGCCCGCGGGCATCGAATCGCACCAGCCGCCGGCCCGTCCGTGGTATGGCACTCCAATCGAGCATACCGTGCCGCTCGAGATACCATCGATCGCCCGCCATTCCATGAGCGAAAACCACTAGCGGCCCGTCGCCGGTGGAAGTCCACCCCAAACGCGCGCCGCGAACCCCGCTCCAACCTTCCAGCATTCAGAACTTATACCCGAACTTCAGCCCCAGCACCCGCGGCCGCGTGATGACCTCCGCCGGCACGAACTGCGTGGTCGAAGTGAATATGCTCTTATTTACATTGGTCAGGTTTTGCGCATACAGCTCGACGTTCCAGGCATCCTTCGCGATACCGCCGGAAGCATCGAACTCCGAATACGCCGGGTTCTCGAACCTGAGCAACGTGGTGCTCACGTTCGCTCCCGCCGAGAGTGTCGGGTTGCTGCTGGACTGGGTGTAGGAGTGCCCGGTGTGGGTGGCGCCAGCCTGCACGAAGGCGTTGTAGCTGCTGATCGCAAACTGATAGCGCAAGCGGAAATTGAACTGGATCGGCGGCGCATTGGCGGCCGGACCGCCGATCACGCCGTACGGACTCTGAATAGGGACCGGCTGTCCGTATTCCGCCTTGGTTGCGGGATCCGTCAGCAGCGCGGGATTGTTCGCAAAGATCGCCGGGGAGTTGGTCTGCTCGCTGTGATTCCAGGAAGCCCCGCCCTCCGCCGTCAAGCCCGAAGTGATCACCGCGATCAACGATGTCTCGACACCGCGCACCCGGTAAGTCGGCCCGTTCGTGCCGAAGCCGACATTGCCGAGTACACCCGGATCGAAGAGATTCACCTGGACGTTTTTCCAGTCTTCCTGGTAAATCGCGCCGTTCCATTGCAGGCGATGGCCGAACCACTGGGTCTTCCAACCGAGCTCGTTATTCGTCAGGGAGTCGGAGGTAAACGAGCTCGGCGAACAGTACAGCGGAACATTATTGATGCCGGGTTGGTAGCACGCGCTCGACCGGTTGAATCCGCCCGGACGGAAGCCCTGCGACCACGTGTAGTAGGCGAGCACGTCCGGGAAGATGTGCCACGTCAGATTCGCCCGGCTCTTGAATCCCTTGTACGTGGTGCGGAGATTCTCGTCATTGATGCTGGTCGCAGACGCCAGGCACGGCGCGGGCCCGGCCTCATAACAACCGAAGCTGCCCGTGACCGCGCCCGTCTCGGTATTGTTGAAATGGTAGTAGCGCGTTCCGGCCGTAATGGTCAGGACCTTGGGAATGATGTCGAAGTCGACCGAGGTAAAGGCCGCCGCCTGGCGATAGCCGCGCTGCACATCATTGAAGAAGGCGACATTGTCGTTGCGTATGTTTGGATTCGAAACGGTCGCGTCCGTCGCGGGCCCGACATCCGTCAAACATCCGGTAGTCACGGTAGCGGTGCATGCCGGGAGGGTCTTATAGAGCCAGTTCAACTGGTCCTCGATCTTCAACTCCTCCCAGAAAGCCCCCACGATGCCGCGCAGGCGCCAGTCATCGGGCGTGCTGAGCCGGATCTCATGGCTCTGGTGAGTATTGCGCTCGGTCTCGTTCCAGGTGGTGGCCGGCGAGAAGCAGGTTGATGCCAACCCGTTCGCCGGTTCCGCGCCGTGGCACTGGTAATAGTCCGCATATACGCCGCGCGCGTAGTTGGTGTAATCCTGCACCTGGCTGACATTGCGCACCAGGTACGCGCCCGTGTAAACGGCTTTGAGAGGACCGATTTTCCCGTTGATGGTCCAGGCGGTATTCTCGAACTTATCCTTGTCGTATGAGTTGTTGAACAGCGTGACGGACTGCTTGGGCAGCGGCTGGCCGTCCGAGCTGTTCGGCATCTGGTAAAACACACCTTCGGCATCGAGGTTCTGATAGCTCTGTGTCAGCAGAGCGTTCCAGTCGTCGTTGATGTTCCAGAGGACGGAAGCCCTGATGCCTGTGTAGGTCGCGGGATTGATCGCGCGGCCCGCAATGGCGTTATTGTTGATCGGGGCGGCACTCGGGGGAACCTGGCAAGGCGTCCCGCCCGCGGCGGAGCTGCAACCGTCCGGATAGTGCGCGTAGCCGATGCCCAGATCGGTCGACTTGCGCGTGAAGGTGGCCGGTACGTTGTTGATGTAACCGCCACGCTTGTCGTTGTAGATCACGGCGCGGACCGCCAGCGTGTCCGCGATCAGAGGCAGGTTGAGCACGGCTGTGATGTCGGTGTTGGGGTCGCCACCGGCCGTGATCCCGTAACCGGCGGTGACACTACCCTCGGTCACGTTGATCTTCGGTTTGTTCGTGATGTAGCGAATCGCGCCAGCCTGGGCCCCCGCGCCGAACAGGGTTCCCTGGGGTCCTTCGAGGACTTCAATGCGCTCGAGGTCCGCCGCGTAAATATCGAGATTCCGACCCGGGAGCTGGCCGGACTGGTCGTCCAGGTAGATCGCCACGTTCGGAAACCCGCTGATGGAGCCGCCGGACTGGGTTCCGTCGCTGCCGACACTGAGGCCTCTCATGAAGATCTGCGACTGGCCAGGACCCGCCGAAGGCGCCGTCACATTGGGCAGGTACTTGATGAAGTCATCAAAGGTCGTGGCGTGCAGTTGTTCGAGGGTGTCACCCGTGAGCGCCTGGATCGCGATCGGCACGTTTTGCACATTCTCGGTGCGGCGCTGTGCCGTCACCGTAACTTCCTGGATCTGGTCGGCGCCTGAATCCGGGGCCGCTGCCTCCGCGGCAATGGCCTGACTGGTGGCGTTGCCACTGAGAATAGCGGCGATCGCACAAGACACTTTGGAACGTGCGTGCATGAGGGGATCCCTGTTCGGCTTTATAGATAGATCGGCAACACTCACCCCACGCAGCCGCCGTCCGTATTTTTTTTAGTGGCGATCCGGCTTGCCCGGCAACTCATCGGGAGGATCTATAGTTACCACAGTTTTTACTCACAGGAAACTATTTTTAATGGCACGGTTATAGCGCCGACCGCTGCCGCTCGTTCCCACGGGGCAATCCGGTGTAACGCCGCAGCGCGGAACGGGTCAGGTATCATTCGTCCCAAACACCGTATCCAACGAGTTAATGGAATGAAAACTCTCGCATACCTGCCAGTCGTCACCGCGCTACTGATGGCGCCCATGATCCAAGCCACGGAACCCGCTCCCAGCGCGATAGTGGATCGCGCCGATGACACGGGCTTTATCCGCGTAGAGGTCAAGAGCTTCAGCTCGCTCAATGCCCGGCAGCAACAGTTGGCCTACTGGCTGACCCAGGCGGCCATCGCGACCGATCCTATCGTCTACGACCAGTTTTCGCGTTTTGGGGTACGCCAGAAGCGGTTACTCGAAGGCACTGTCGCCCATACGGCGCCCGCGAAGTACGAGAAGATCCGGACTTTTACCAAGTTGTTCTGGGCCAACCGCGGCAATCACAATGAGACTACCTCACAGAAGTTCCTGCCCTCCTTCAGCTTCGAGGACCTGAGCGCGGCCGCGCACGAGGCGCAGACCGCCGGTGCATTCGCTACTTCCTATGGCGACCTCCCCCCACTGAAGGGCGCTCCAGCCCTGGATAGGGAGCTCGCGGAACTGCGCGCGTCATTCTTCGACCCGCAGTTCGAGCCAATGCTGACGGCGAAGAGTCCCGGCCCCGGCAAGGACCTCATCCAGTCGAGCTCCAACACCTTCTACGCGGGAGTCAGCGAGACGGATCTGAAGGGCTTCAAGGATCGGTACCCGCTCAACTCGCGGGTAATCAAAGGCAAGGATGGAACACTGGTAGAACAGGTCTATCGCGCGGGTACTCCAGACGGCAAGGTCCCTCCGGGCCTGTATGCGGTGTATCTGCGCCGCGCGAGCGTCTATCTATCCAAGGCACAACAGGTCGCCGATCCCCCGCAAGCCAAGGTGATCGGGGACCTGGTCCGGTTTTATCAGACCGGTGAGTTTTCCGATTGGCTGCAATTCGGCACCGACTGGGTGCAGAACGACGCCACTGTGGATTTCGATGACGGCTTCGTTGAAATCTACCGCGACACTCGTGGCGCGAAGGGGAGCTCGCAAGCCTTTGTCAGCATTACCGATGCCCCCACCACGGCACTCATGTCACGCCTGGCGGCGAACGCAGAATACTTCGAGCAGCGCGCCCCCTGGGATGCCAGGTACAAGAAACAATCCATCAAGCCGCCCGTGGTGAAGGCTATCGAGACCCTGGTCGAGACTGGCGATTTTGGAGTTACGACCGTCGGTGACAATCTTCCCAACGAAAATCAGATACACGAAAAGTACGGCACCA
Organism: Steroidobacteraceae bacterium; assembly: GCA_036270175.1. GTDB lineage: Bacteria > Pseudomonadota > Gammaproteobacteria > Steroidobacterales > Steroidobacteraceae > 13-2-20CM-66-19. Next base: position 20,327 of record DATBCZ010000182.1, read on the forward strand.
AGAACTTCCTTTTCATGAGCAGCTCGCGCGCGCTCACGGGCGCCACCGGTCATGTGGTGTTTACCGAGTTTGCCGCTTCGCCCGAGATTGCGGCCCGCGACGTAAAATACGGCGAGGAGGCGAGCAATCTGCTGACAGCGCTACACGAAGTCATCGGCCACGGTTCCGGGCAATTGAGCGAGCGACTCAAGGGAGGCTCGGAAACCTATCTCAAGGAGTACTTCTCCACGCTCGAGGAGGCGCGCGCGGATCTCATGGCGCTGTGGAACGTCTGGGACCCGAAACTGAAGGAGCTTGGCCTGATCTCCGACCAGGAGGACGTTGCCAGGGCGATGTATGATCGTTCGGTCATGGCGCCTCTGATCCAACTGCGCTCCATCCGCAAGGGCGATACAATCGAAGAGGATCACCAGCGCGACCGTCAACTGATCGTGAATTTCATTCGCGCACGGATTCCCGACGCTATCGAGCAATTCGACCGCGACGGCAAGACCTACATACGGGTGCGCGACTACCAGAAGGCGCGCCAGGGTGTAGGCATGCTGCTGACCGAACTGATGCGCATCAAGGCCGAAGGCGACTACGCGGCCATCAAACTCCTGATCGACCAGTACGCGGTTCATTTCGATCCCGCCCTGCGTGACCAG
>DATBCZ010000183.1:0-6190 GCA_036270175.1 Steroidobacteraceae bacterium
GTTCTGGGAGCGCATCGTAGGTGGCGTCGTGGGCACGCGAGTCCTGGCGGGCGATGAGACGGCCGCAGAAAAGGCGTTTGAGAGTGAGCTGCGTACGTCACATCTCACCACATCGCCCACAACGGGCGGCAGTGGACTCGGCGAGGTCTACCTCATCGGTGCGGGTCCGGGAGATCCCGACCTGCTGACGCTGCGGGCCCTACAGCTCCTACAGCAAGCGGACGTCGTCCTCTACGACCGGCTCGTACCCGACGCGGTGCTCGACCGGTCGCGTCGCGACGCCGAGCGCATTTTTGTAGGTAAAGAAGCGGGCGACCACACCGTTCAGGACCGCATTCACGAGTTGTTAGTGCACTACGCCCGCAAGGGCCTTCGCGTGGCGCGCCTGAAAGGCGGCGACCCGTTCGTCTTCGGACGGGGCGGTGAGGAAATTGAAGTCCTCACCCGACACAACATTCCGTATATCAGTGTCCCGGGCATTACCGCCGCACTCGGCGCCGCATCCTCCGCGGGAATTCCGCTTACGCATCGCCGGCTCGCGCAAAGCGTGACGTTCGTGGCGGGTCACGTGCTCGAGGACGACGCACTTGACTGGCGCTCGCTCGCAAGCCCGCGACAGACCGTTGTCTTCTACATGGGCGTGTCGCATCTCGACCAGATCGTGGCGAAGCTCCGCACCGCCGGGGCGAAGTCCGAACACCCGGCCGCGATCGTCGAGCGAGCAACACTTCCGGAGCAGCGAACGCTGCGCGGCACGCTCGAGACGATAGCGGAGATCGCGCGTAAGGCGAGCGTCACGGCCCCTGCGCTGTTGATCGTCGGAGACGTCACGACGTTCATGGCAACCGAAGCCCAGCTCGCCAGTCAACAGCACGGATCAATTTCACACGGGACCTTAGTATGAGTATCTCTGACGGATTTGCCGGCTCGGTCGGCAATACGCCTCTGATCAGGCTTCGTGCCGTGAGTGAGGAGACGGGCTGCGAGATCCTCGGCAAAGCCGAGTTCATGAATCCAGGCGGCTCGGTGAAAGACCGCGCGGCGCGAGCGATCATTACGACCGCCGAGCGACGCGGGCAGCTGCCACCGCGTGGCACCGTCGTCGAAGGCACCGCCGGCAATACGGGTATCGGGCTCGCTCATGTCTGTAACGCACGCGGTTACCGCTGCATCATCGTCATGCCTGACAACCAGGCGCCCGAGAAATACCGGCTGTTGGAAATGCTGGGCGCCGAGGTGCACAAGGTGCCCACCGTCCCGTACAGCAACCCGAATCAATACCAGAAGGTCGCGCAGCGCCTGGCTGCCTCGCTCCCCAATGCCATCTGGTCGAATCAGTTCGACAACACCGCGAACCGGGAAGCGCACGTGCAGACCACGGGCCCGGAGATCTGGACCCAGACCAACGGTCGCATTGACGCGTTTGTGGCGGCAAGCGGCACGGGTGGAACCTTCGCGGGCGTGTCGGAATATCTCAAGTCCCGCCGGAAGTCGATCCGCTGCGTACTGGCCGACCCTCCAGGCAGCAGCCTGTACGAGTACGTTCGTAACGGAACGCTCAAGTCGACGGGAAGTGGCTCGATCACCGAAGGCATCGGCATCGGGCGCGTAACCGCGAATCTGAAGGACGCGCCGATCGACGACGCGCTGCATGTCGAAGACTCCGACACGGTGCGCTTCGTCTATCGGTTGTTGCGCGAGGAAGGTTTGTTTCTGGGCAGCACGAGCGGCATCAACGTCGCCGCGGCCGTGCGCGTCGCGCTGGAACTGGGACGGGGCCACACCATCGTCACCATTCTATGTGACGGCGGAGCGAAGTATCAGTCGCGGCTGTTCAACCGGGAATGGCTGGAGCAGAAAGGGCTGGCGGCCCACGCTGGCCCGCTGCCGGGGCGGCCGCCAGTATCGCTGGATAATATTTTCGTCGAGCTTTGACCCGGACGCTGCGCGAGCGATTTCGCGCAGCGCCTGCTATCCGTCCGGGCCCTCCTTTCAACCTGTCACCTGCGCGGGCGTCCTGCCCACACGTCCATGCCGATGTTTCGTGCCGGGCGCGCTGAACCAGTGCGCGCCCGGCCCCGCCGGTCAGGCGGCCGTTTTCTCCGCTTGACCGTTCGTGCTGGGTTTCGCGGCGGACGACCTGCCCGCCACTTTATCGATCGAGCCGGCGGGCTCGCCGAGCGCCACTTCCAGCGCCTCCTGCACCCGCTCGACCCACACGAACTCCAGCATTGCCCGGGTGCTCTGCGGAATATCATCCAGGTCACGCCGGTTACGCGCCGGCAGAATGACCTTCTTGATACCCGCTCGAGCCGCGGCGATCGTCTTCTCCTTCACGCCGCCGATGGGCAACACCAGTCCTCTCAGACTGATTTCACCGGTCATCGCCACATCCGCACGCACCGCCTTACCCTTCAGCAGCGAGGCGAGCGAGGTAAACATCGCAACGCCAGCACTCGGGCCGTCCTTCGGGATCGCTCCCGCGGGGACGTGCACGTGGATGTCACTGTTCTCGAACAACTTCGGGTCGATCCCCAGCTCCGTCGCCTGCGCCTTCACCAGGCTCAGCGCCGCCTGCGCGCTCTCCTTCATCACATCGCCCAACTGGCCCGTGAGAATGAGCTTGCCGCTACCCGGCATCCGCGCCGACTCGACGAACAGAATGTCACCACCCACCGGCGTCCACGCCAGACCGGTCGCAACACCAGGCACGGCGGTCCGCTGCGCCACTTCGTTCTCGAACCGGGTTCCACCCAACACCGTGGTAACGTCATCGGCGTCGAAACGCACGGTCTTGTCCTTGCCCTCGGCGATCCTCACGGCTGCCTGCCGCAGCAGTGAGCCGATCTCGCGCTCGAGATTACGCACACCCGACTCGCGTGTGTACTCGCCGATGAGCTTGGCTAACGCCTCATCGGTGACGGTCACCTGCTCCGCGGTCAGGCCATTCGCCTTGAGCTGACGCTGCACGAGATAGCGCTTCGCAATCTGCAGCTTCTCATCCTGCGTGTAGCCCGTGAGCTGAATGATCTCCATGCGATCCCGCAACGGCCCGGGAATCGTCTCCAGCACGTTCGCCGTCGCGACAAACAACACCTTGCTCAGATCGAACGGCTGCGCGATGTAGTTGTCCCGGAACGTGGAATTCTGTTCCGGATCCAACACCTCGAGCAGTGCCGACGACGGGTCGCCCTGGTGGCTGGCGTTGAGCTTGTCGATCTCATCGAGCATGAACACCGGATTGCGTGTACCGGCCTTGCGCAGGCTCTGGATGACGTTGCCGGGAAGCGCGCCGATGTAGGTGCGTCGATGCCCGCGGATCTCCGCTTCATCGTGCACACCACCCAGGCTCGCCCGCACGAACTTCAAACCAAGCGCGCGCGCAATGCTCTGCCCCAGCGAGGTCTTGCCGACGCCCGGCGGTCCCACGAAGCACAGAATCGGGCTGCGACCTTCCGGGTTCAGCTTGCGAACCGCAAGGAACTCCAGAATGCGACGCTTCACCTTGTCGAGGCCGTAGTGATCCTCGTCGAGGACCTTGCGGGCCTTCTCGATGTCGATGTTCTCAGCGTCGGTCTTGCTCCAGGGCAGCGCGACCAGCCAATCGAGATAGTTCCGCGTCATGCCGTACTCGGGGCTCGCCTCGTTCATCCGCTGCAGCCGCTTCAGCTCCTTGCGCGCGTGTTCGTCCACTTCCGCAGGCATACCCGCGGCAGTGATGGATTTCTCGAGCTCGTCGGCATCGCCCTTGGAGTCGTCGGTCTCACCCAGTTCCTTCTGCAACTGGTGGATCTGCTCGCGCAGCACCGCTTCACGCTGGCGCTCACCCAGAGCTTCCTGCGTCTGCTTGCTGATATCGCGAGTGATCTTGAGCACCTCGACCCGGTGCGCCAACAGCTTCAACACCTTGTCGAGCCGATCCTTCAGATTGACAGTCTCGAGGACTTCCTGCTTCTCACTGGGCTTCACATCCATGAAGCTCACGATGAGATCCGCGAGCTGTCCCGCCGATTCAACGGACTGCACTGTGCGCGCCAGATCGGCGGGCACCTGCGGCAGCAATGATAGGGCCTCCATGGCACGCTGTTTGAGAGCATCGAGGCGAGCCTCGATCTCGGAGCTTCCGGTGTCGGTGTCCGTGAGCGACTCGATGCGCGCCGCCAGGAAGGGCGTCTCACGCACAATTTGCAGCATGCGGAAGCGGCTCTCGCCCTGGGCCACGAGATGATGACTGCCGTCCGGGCTCGTCACATAACGAACGACCGTCGCGAGTACGCCGTACTCGTAGAGATCGGTCGCGGAGGGCTTCTCCACGCTCGGATCCCGTTGCAACAGCAGGCCGATCTTGCGACCCGTACGGACTGCTTCCTGGGCGGCAGCGATGCTTTCCTCACGGCCGAGCGCAACAGGCAACACGATGCCGGGGAACAGCACCAGGTTGCGTGTGGCAACGATCGGCACGGCATCGGCCGGCAATGGCGGCAGCTCGATCCGGGGCGTTACAGGTTTTGTCTCTATTTCGTCCATAGTGTTACTCGCGTGCTCGATTGGCAGTGGCCCAGGTCAGGCGCACTTCCAGCAACCCATTCACGTAGCGCGTTTCAGCAACTTGCATGCGTCCCGGCAGGGCGATGCGTCGCATGAAATGGCCATGAGGAATCTCGAGGCGGCGGATGACCGCATCGCCATTGCGGATCGCCAGCGGGCGCCGCGCGCTGACGGTCAGCGCATTCGGCTCGAGAGTGACCTCGATCTTTTCCGCCGCGACCCCGGGCAACGCGAACTGCAGCGACAATCCGTCACTGGTCTCGTGTACGTCCACGGGCGGCTCCCAAACGGCCGCGTCCACGCCCGGGCCTGTGTAGCGAAGGAACTGCCGCTGCAGCTTCTCCGCGTGGTCCAGGACCTCGCAGGCCTGAATCCACATCCAGCCGTAATGTCGCTGAGTGTTCATTTATTCTCCGGCGTCTTGCGCCTTGTGGCCCCCGCGCAGTCCGCAAGGGGCGTGCCTCCGACATGCGGGCGACTTCAGAGGAGTCAAGGGAAGTCAAGTTCGGGGGAGCCCGCAGGGCGGGCGCACGGGCCACTGGAGCCATTGCAAGACCCCGTAGCGCTGCCCGCCGACGAGCCGCCCTGAGAGAAGGCGTTGCGCTGACCGCCTCTCCGAGCCTGCCCAAACGCGGCGGCGCCGGTCGCCGCGCCCGGCCCACGCGAGAGCCGTCGCGCTGGCCGCCGCTGCGCGCCCATGCGAAAGTGCGCCCGCGGTAAATAAGAAGGCCGGCGCGCCCTTAGCTAACTGACTCTCAGCCCACGCATGAATGACCTCCTCAGCTCCGCCGAGCTCGACGCGCTGCGCCTGAGCCTCGACGTCGCCGCCCGCAGTGTCGGGTTCAGCTTGCCACTAGCGATCCTCATCGCTTGGGTTCTGACCCGCGTCCGGTTTCCGGGACGTCCGGTGCTCGATGCGTTCGTTCACCTGCCCCTGGTGCTTCCTCCAGTGGCCGTCGGCTACGTCCTGCTCATCGTGTTCGGCATTAATGGGGGCATCGGCGGCTGGTTACACGACCGACTGGGGATCCAACTCGCCTTCACGACAGCCGGCGCGGCATTCGCCACGGCCGTGATGACGTTTCCCCTCATGGTCCGTGCCATACGCCTGGCTCTGGAGAACGTCGACCTGGGCCTCGAAGCTGCCGCGCGCACCTTGGGTGCCGGACCCTGGGACCGCTTCTTTACCATCACCCTGCCGCTGATGTTTCCCGGCATTCTCGCCGGCGCCGTCACCGCATTCGCGGCAGGTCTGGGCGAGTTCGGAGCAGTCATCACTTTTGCTTCCAACATCCCGGGCGTCACCCGCACGCTGCCGCTCGCTCTCTACACCGCCATCCAATCACCCAGTGGCGATGCGATCGCGGCCAGACTCGCGGTGATTTCAATAATTCTCGGCCTTCTCGGACTGCTCGTAGCCGAGTTGCTCGCGCGTCGCATGCGCCGCTTCCTGGGTCGTTAGGATGCTGCGAGTTTCGGCCTCCAAAAAACGCGCTGGCTTCACGCTGCAAGCCGAGTTCGAGGCGCCGACACCCGGCATCGTCGCGTTGTTCGGGCGCTCCGGCTGCGGCAAAACGACGCTCATCAACATCATCGCGGGGCTGTTGGACGCGGACGAGGCCCGGATCCAACTCGACGACGT
>DATBCZ010000184.1:0-3494 GCA_036270175.1 Steroidobacteraceae bacterium
CCGAAGGACTCCATGGGAGACTTCTGGGCGGGGGTGGCCGCCAACCGGGTAGGGGAACGGCGCATTGTCGAGTTGTTTGCAAAGTATGGCCGCGAGGCGGTGCTCGAAGCCAAGCAACAGTTGCTCACGTATGGCGAGACAATGATCCGCAAGGATCTGGCGGCTTTACCGCAGGGAGTCTTCACCGCGGAGGATTGGATCGACGATGACGGCATCACCTCGACACCCTTGAAGGTGCAGGTGAAAGTGACCATATCTGCCGATGAGTTCGTGGCTGATTTCACGGGCAGCGCGCCGCAGGCGCAAGGTCCGATCAACAACTCGCGGACCGGCCTCGTGTCCGCGGTGCGCATGATCTTCAAGGCGTTGACGAATCCGCACATTCCCGCCAACGCGGGTTGTTTCCGGATGGTCAAAGTAGTATGTCCCGACGGCACGGTGTTTACCGCGAAGCGGCCCGCGCCTGTGTCTACGTACTGGGAAACTCAGATGTACGCGGTGGACCTGATCTGGAAGGCCCTCGCTCCGCACGTGCCGCAGCGGCTCACCGCCGGCCACCAACTGTCGGTCTGCGCCGTGATCCTCGCCGGTACGCATGCCGATACGAAGGAATTCGCGCTCCTGGTTTGCCCGCTCGTGGGCGGTTGGGGCGCCGGCATCAGCAAGGACGGTGAGTCGGGGCAGTTCAGTGCGGCGGACGGCGAGACATACAACATACCGGTTGAGATCACAGAAGCCCGTTACGGCGTGCTCGTCGAGCAGTATGCATTCCATAACGAAAGCGGTGGCGCGGGCGAATACCGGGGCGGCCGTGGGGTTGTAATGGACTACCGGGTACGCACCGATGACTTCGTGCTGACCGGTAGTTTCGGCCGCTTCAAATACCCGCCGTGGTCGATGAACGGCGGCCAGAATGGCTCGCCCAACAAACTTCAAGTACTGAGGACCGACGGCACGATCGAGACGTACGGCAAGATCGCCGGCCTGCCGCTCAGGAAAGGCGATGTGGTGCGCATGATGACCGCGCACGGGGGTGGTGTGGGAGATCCCAAAAAGCGGCCTATGGAGCGGATCCGTGAGGACCTGCATAACGGCTTCATCACTCCCGAGCAGGTGCGCAACGATTATGGCTTGAGCGTCTGAGGCCTCGGAGGGCATCGAGTGACTATTCGTGCGGCGTCCGATGTCGGGGGGACATTCACCGACCTCGTGTTCTACAGCGTTGATGAGCAGACAGGCGCGTGTGGCGCAATCCATTCGGCCAAGGTCGACACAACGCCGCCCAACTTCGACGAGGGCGTCATGCGCTCGCTCCTCAAGGGCGGCGCCGCGCCCGCGGCCCTGAGCTTCTTCGCTCACGGGGCGACCGTCGTCATCAACGCGATCACCGAGCGCAAAGGTGCGAAGGTTGGCTTGATCACCACGCAGGGATTCCGCGACGTGCTCGAGATCGCGCGGGGCAACCGGCCGGACCTGTTCAACTTCAATTTTCGCAAGCCGGCGCCGCTGGTCGAGCGGCAGTTGCGGCTGGAGTTGCGGGAGCGGTGTAACTACAAGGGAGAGATCGAGGTCCCCGTCGACCTCGGGGCGTTGCCGGGGATCCTGGACACCTTCCGTTCCGAAGGTGTCCAGTCAGTCGCGATCTGCTTTCTGCATGCGTATATCAACCCCGCCAACGAGGCGCGCGCGGCCGCGGAGGTGCGCAAGTTATGGCCGGGTGTGTCGACTGTCGCTTCGCACGAGCTGAGCAGGGAGTGGCGGGAGTATGAGCGGGCGAGCACCACGGTGCTGTCGGCTTACGTTCATCCGATTGCCAAGCGCTACATCGAGTCTCTCGAGACGCGGCTCGCGCAAGGGGGGATGCGCAGCCCTCCGTACATGATGTTGTCGAACGGCGGCATAGCAACTGTCGCGACCGCCAAGGCCAATCCGGTCGCGATGGTGGAGTCCGGGCCCGCGAGCGGCATCTTCGCAGCCGCGCATTTGGGCAAACTCATTGGCAGCACCAACCTCATTGTGTTGGACATCGGGGGTACTACCGCGAAGTGCGCACTGATCGAGCGGGGTGAGGTACGAATCACGACCGACTATTTTGTCGAACGGACGCGGCGCACGCCCGGCTATCCGATACAGACGCCCGTGTCAGAGATCGTCGAAATCGGCAACGGGGGCGGCAGCATCGCCTGGGTCGATGCCGGCGGTAAGCTGCACGTAGGACCGCAGAGCGCGGGGGCTATGCCCGGGCCGGTGGCCTATGGCCGGGGCGGTACGGAACCTACAACGACCGATGCCAATCTCCTCCTGGGCCGTATCGATCCAAAGAGTTTTGCTGGCGGTGAGATCCAGCCGGCATGGGACGCGCTCACGCGGGCTTTTGAGACGCTCGGCCGAAAACTCGCAGTCAGTGCTGTTGAGGCCGCGCGCGGTGTCGTCCGAATCGCCAATGCCAACATGACGAACGCTCTGCGGCTGATTTCGACCAACAAGGGTTACGACCCACGGGACTTCGCCTTGATGGCCTGCGGCGGTGGCGGTCCCATGCATGCGGTTTCGCTGGCCGAAGAGCTCAAGGTGCCGCGAGTCATCGTACCGGTGAATTCGGCTGTCTTCTCGGCCTGGGGAATGTTGCTGACAGACCTGCGCCGCGACTATCTGCGCACCTTGTTGTTGCCGCTCACGCCAGCCAGCGCGACGGCAATCCAGGAGCAGTTCGCGCAAATGCAAAGCGAGGCAGTGCGGAACTTCGTGCAGGATGGTCTCGTGGTGACGAGCGAGCGCGTGCGATGGGAATACCTGCTCGACATGCGCTACCAGGGGCAGGAGCACACGGTCAAGGTGGCTGTTCCGCTGGCGTCGTCGTCGGGCGAGGCAGTTACCCAGACGGTGGACCTCGCCAGCGCAATGTTTCATGCGGCTCACGAAAAGCGCTATACCTACCGCCTCGCGAATGCGATCCAGATAGTCAATTTCCACCTGGTCGCGCATGTCGTCGTGCCAAAGCCCGAGATCCCGAAAAAGGCGGTGCGTGGGCTCGGGCTGGCGGCCGCCGTGATGGGATCGCGGCGAGTTGATTTCGACGCCCACGGGGTGCACGAAGCTACCGTCTATGACGGAATCGCGTTGGACCCCGGAAGTTCGTTCGCGGGCCCCGCGGTCGTCCAGGAGCCATCGGTCACTTTGGTCGTGACACCAGGGCAGAGGGTCACAGTCGACGACTACGGTAACTATCACGTCGAGGTTGTCCCACCGGCAGGGCCCCAGCATGAGCAATAGTACCAGTCAGAATGTGTTTACCCAGGAGATCGTAAAGGACGCGCTCGTCGCCATTGGCTTCGAGATGTTCGATGCCATGATCCGGACCAGCATGAGTCCGATCATTTACGAGACGACGGACTTCGCGGTCGGCGTGACGGACGCACGGGGAAATCTGATCGCACAGGGAAACGGTGTTGCCGCGTTTCTCGCCACACTGGATACGGCTGTGCAGTCCTGTC
>DATBCZ010000185.1:0-8645 GCA_036270175.1 Steroidobacteraceae bacterium
TGCCATGACGCTTGAGCTGGACGTTACGATGAAAGGACGTGGGCGCATGAAGATGGAAGAAGTCTGCGTCTATGAAGTCAAAGACGGGAAGATCGCATCAGAACAATTCTTCATGTAGGCACTGTTGGATCGCATCTGTGAGGCCGCCCGCCCGCGGTGTGCCCGCGCAGGCGGCCTCACTGCTGGCGCGCCGCCGCTGCGCGTTCTTGAGATCACGTCGGGACTTTGTAACTCCGTAGAGGGACTCCCCCGGCGTGCCATCGTTCGGCAGATAACGCTGCAAGACCTCTAGTTCCGAACTGCCAGTAACGTCTTCTGGTCTAGAAGCGCCTGTTTTCGCTCGCCCGCTGCGGCCGGGAAACCACTCGCGCACCAATTTCACTTCGAGGTCGACCCCCGCTGCGACCTTTTGCCGATCTGCGGCATCTAAGTAAGCCGTGGCCAAGCTAGTCGAAATCGACGTACCCGGGGAACGGCTCCGCAGCGCATGCGCCGGAGACGAGGCGGCTCAGGCGGCTATCTACGCGGCGACCGCGCCGGCAGTTTTCGCCTTGATCCGACGCCTCATTGCCAACCGGGCGATGGCGGAGGATCTGTTCCAGGACACGATGATGGCTTTGTTTCAGCGTCTGCCCGAGTTCCGCGGGGAAGCCCCCCTCGGGGCCTGGTTGAGGCAGATCGCCATCTCGAAGTGCCTGATGTTCTTGCGGTCACCATGGCATCGCGCGCGACTCCACCTCGAGAACGATGGTGAGGGCCCTCATGGTCTGAGCGCACTCGTAACGCCGGCACCGCCCCTCGAAGGCTTGGATGTCGAGAGGGCCCTCGAAAGCCTGTCGCCCACGGCGCGCGCCGTTGTGTGGTTGTACGAGGTCGAGGGCTATTCTCACGAGGAAATCGCGCGGTCCTTTGGCCGCTCGGTCAGCTTTTCCAAATCGCAGCTCGCGCGTGCCCACGCAAGATTGCGCGAGTGGTTCGAGCCCCGCGAGGGCAGACAGACATGTACATCGATCCAGAGCAACGGCAAGGCTTTGTAGAGCGACAACGAATGGACCAACACCACAACATCATGCGGCACCTGCGGGCTCTGCCACAGGAAATCCCGCGACCCTACGACTGGACAGAGTTTCGCCGCCGTGCGTTACAGCGGCGGCGGGCGAAAACCGCCTATGCCGCGATCGCGGCAGCGCTCTTCCTCGTAGTAGTGGGTATTGCTGCCTGGACCCGGGCTACACGCTCGGACAGCCCAGAATCCATCGGGAGCCAGTCAACCAGGATAACCGGCCCTGCCGCGAGCGGTTCCCCCGCCAGGGTTGATTCACGCGCAGATGCCGCGGAGCGCTGGCTCGTCAGTCTCCCCAGTGAGCCAGTAGTTGTACGTGTTGGTACGCGCGCCGCGGTGGCGGGGCTCGAAGATCGCATCGCGCAGATCGATGACTTCCTCTCCGCAGCACGCGTGGAGGGGACGCAACCCGCAAAACTGGTCGCCGTGGAAGAACAGCGCGCGCGCCTGGTCAACTCGCTCGTACAGGTTCGCTACGCGGAGACGCTCGTCTCCCAATCGCGCTAAGGAGTTATCGAATGAACCCCAAAATCGTCGTGGTATTGAGCATCTTCCTGGCGTCCGGAGCTGCATGTGCGCGAGACGCGGGGATTGTGTTAAATCAGACGGTCGCAATCGGCGCGCCGCCGTCTCCAAATGAGACCGGTCAGCCTCACAGCGACCGTGACGCGGACCTCGAAGCGCAGCTCAAGTCCGCCCAGAAGAGGCTCGAGGAGTCCGCGCGCGAGGTAGCGGAACTGTCGAATCAGCTCGGCAGCCCGGTCGTCCAGAAATTCCCGACATTCAATGTTGCCTTCGGCCGGGCCATTATTGGCGTGCAGCTCGATCCTTCGAGCGGAAAAGATGGAGTTCGGGTACTCGAGGTGAGTCCGGGTGGTCCCGCAGCCGAAGCCGGCATCCATCCGGGCGATGTGATTGTTGCCGTGAATGGAACCGCCGTGACGGGCGAAGAGGCCTCGCGTCAGGTCGTCAAAATCATTCGTGACGTGAAACCGGACAGCAAGCTGAACATGCGCGTGCTGCGCGATGGCAAGCCGCGGGATTTCATTATCACGGTGCGCCCGGGGCCAGGCTTCATGGCGTTCGAAGGCGGTTTTCCCGATTTTCCCGCGCTGCCCCCTTTGAATCCCTTCTTCATGGTGCAGGGTCCGCTATCCAACATGGAGCTTGCAACTTTGACCCCCCAGCTGGGGACGTACTTTGGGACCGAGAAGGGCGTGCTGGTCGTACGCTCGCCGCCGGATGGAGTCTTTAAGTTGCAGGATGGCGACGTGATCCTGGCCATTGATGGTCGCCAGCCGACGAGCGGGTCGCATGCCACGCGCATCCTGGGCTCGTATCAGCCCGGCGAGAAGATCACACTCCGGATCGTGCGCCAGCACAAGACCCTAGATCTCGAGACGACCGTGCCAGAGGAATCGGCCAGGCCTCGCAAGTCCATTATCTTTCGCGACAGTTATGAGACCATCCCTGGCAGTGAAGGCCGTTATCCCAAAGTACGCGCGGGCCACTCGGCCGATTTCCTCGACTCGACGGAGTTAATGTGATGAAAAGCGTCCTGTTCTTCTCCCTGGCGCTCCTGCCGCCATGAGCGTCGGATTGATCGAATACGCGGATGCCTCCCCTCGGGTGCGCGCCGTATATGACGACATCATGGCGACGCGTAAGACTGACTGGGTCAATAACTTCTGGAAAGCGCTCGCCCGTGATCCAGCGACCCTGGAGCGCATCTGGAGCAACATCAAACAGGTGATGGCCGCGGGTGCGCTCGATCCCTTGACGAAGGAACTCATCTACATCGCGGTGAGCGTGACGAATAACTGCCGCTACTGCATCGCTTCGCACGGGGCGAGCGCCCGGAGCAAGGGAATGACGCAGGAGCAGTTCGCGGAGCTGATGGCCGTCGTAGGGTTGGCCAATGAGACCAACCGCCTGGCAAACGGCTACGACGTCCCGGTGGACGATCGATTTTTACAGATGTAGTCTAAGTACTGATCCGATATACAGTACCGGCCTCTTTCCGACCGGGACTATCTGTGTTGCCGCAGCATCACGGGAATTGGCGATATGCTGGGCAGGGTCATATGGCCGCCAGAAAGGGGTGGTGGCGTTAGCATGTTACGCAGACTTCGCGTTGGGTTTTGCCTCGCTCCAGTTGCCGCCCTGGTACTCGGCGTCGCGGCCACTTCCCAGGCGGCCGACAGCGCTCCAGAGCAATGGAACCTGATCCAGCGCTATTGCACCGACTGCCACAACGTCACCGACTGGGCTGGCGGCGTCGCATTCGATTCGATGTCCCCCGACCAGATCCCGACGGATGCGAGGGTTTGGGAGGATGCGGTTCGCAAATTGCAGGGCGGCTTCATGCCCCCGCCCGGCGCCAAGCAGCACCTCGATCGGCACGCGGTCACCGAGCTCGTCTCCTGGCTCGAGGGCACGCTCGACAGCCACGCGAGCGCGACTGCCGGCCGCACGCAGCTGCGCCGTCTGAACCGGCGCGAGTACGCCAACGCCGTGCGTGACTTGCTGGCTCTCGACATCGGTGTCGCGACGCTGCTGCCTGATGACCATCACAAGACCGGCTATGACACCGATGCCGCGAGGCTGCAGGTGTCTCCTTCCTACGTTGATCAGTACGTGAATGCAGCGCGCGTTGTCGCGGCACAGGCCGTGGGCAATCCCAAGGCTCCCGCGATCACGACCACTTACGGCAACCTGGGCGACATGGTGATCTCGCTACAGGTGCGCGGCCATCCCGGCGAGGGCAACCAGCAGCTGTACCGAGACGGCATGCCCTTCGGCACCCGCGGCGGCATAAGTGGCGAGTACATCTTCCCTGCGGACGGGGAGTACGCGCTCACCATCGGCGACCTGGCGTTGGGGCGCGACGTGCCGCTCATGGAGTTCGATAACACCGTCGTGGCATTGCTCGATGGCAAGGAGTTCTTCCGCACTCATATCGGCGGGGAGAGTGACCAGAAGGCTATCGACCAACAGCAGCAGGTGGCCGTGAATGAGATCAACGGCCGTCTGCGCAACATCCGCTTTCACGCCCCGCAGGGGCAGCACCGCGTTGCCGTCACCTTTGTGCATCGGGACTTCGCCGAGAGCGACGAGCGCATACGCGTGAACACTCCAGAGGGCGGACAGGAGCGCGTGCAGCTCATGCATGCCTTCCAGATCCGCGGCCCACTCGCCGTCACTGGCATGAGTGATTCGCCCACGCGGGCGAAGATCTTCCTGTGCCATCCGGCCAGCGCGGCGGAGGAGACGCCGTGCGCTCGCCGCATCATCGAGCATCTCGCGCGGCTCGCCTTCCGACGTCCCGTGAGCGACGCGGACCTGCACCCACTGTTGGGCTTTTACGAGTCCGGAACCCGGAACGGGGGTTTCGAAGGGGGCATACGCGACGCACTCTCTGGCATCCTCGCGAGCCCCTGGTTCCTCTACCGCGTGGAAGCGCCGGCGGAAAAGGAGCAAATGCGCACGGGCACCGCGACCCCGGGCACGCTCAGCGACTTAACGCTAGCTTCGCGCTTGTCGTTCTTCCTTTGGAGCAGCGTCCCGGATGAGGAACTGTTGGGCCTCGCCGAAGCCAACCAGCTGAGCGATCCGAAGGTGTTGGAACGGCAAGTGCTGCGGATGTTGGCCGATCCGAGATCTAAGGCTCTCGTGGATGGCTTCGCCTTCCAATGGTTGAACCTCGGGAGACTCGACGAGATCGTTCCGGATCGCGCCCAGTTCCCCTTTGCAACCGGCGCGCTGGATCCGCATCCGCTATTCAAACAGGAGCTCTCGCTGTTCCTCGACAGCGTGCTGCGGTCCGATCAGCCTGTAACGGCGCTGCTGACGGCCAACTACACGTATCTCAATGAATCTCTCGCCATGCTCTACGGCATGGAGGACGTGAAGGGTGGCCAGTTCCGCCGCGTGCAGCTCTCCGATTCGAGACGCTGGGGTCTGTTGGGCAAGGGCGCGATCCTGATGCTGACCGCCAACCCGGATCGCACCTCCCCGGTGCTGCGTGGGGCCTGGATTGTTGAACGGATACTCGGCTCGCCGGCGCCCACGCCGCCACCGAACGTACCCACGCTAACGGAGAACGTCCACGGCGCTCCGCCCAAGACCGTGCGTGAGCGCGTCACTCAACACAGCACGAACCCCAGTTGCCACGCCTGCCACGGCGTCATGGATCCGCTCGGCTTCGCGCTGGAGAACTTCAACACCGTGGGCCAGTTGCGCGAGCTCGATTCGTCCACGCACACGCCGATCGATACCGCTGGTGTGCTGGCGGATGGCACGGTGATCAACGGTCCTGACGACCTCCGCCGGGCGCTGGTGGCGCGGTCGGAACTGTTCGTGCAGACACTCACTGGGCAGCTGATGTCTTACGCCGTCGGCCGACCCCTCGATTACTACGATATGCCCGTGGTACGCCGCATCGCGCGCGATGTGGCTCGCGACCATGAACGGTTTTCGTCCATCGTCCTGCAGGTGGTGGAAAGTGACGCCTTCCGCAGGCGCGAGCCGCCCGCGCAAGAATCGCAGCCCGCCGTGAAGAGCGCCTCGCTTGCGGCATCTGCTGCGGCGGCCGCAAGCGCACCGCTCGCCGCGCTGCCGACCGTGCCCGCAGCCGGATCCACTGCCGCCCCTGCTACCGACCAACCCGGAGGTAACTAAGTCGTGTTCCTCACCAGGAAGCATCTCTCACGCCGCACCGTTCTCAAGGGCGCCGGAGCATGCATTGCGTTGCCTCTGTTGGATGCCATGATTCCGGCCGGCACGGCACTGGCGGACACGCCTGCCGCGGTGAAGCCGCGGCTCGGATTCGTCTACTTTCCGCATGGCGCGATCCAGAAGCACTGGACGCCGGAAGGGACGGGCCGGGACTTCAAGTTCTCGCCCATCCTCAAGCCGTTGGAACCGCTGCGCGACTACGTCACCGTGGTGACCGGTCTGCGCAACAAGGGCGGCGAGAGCTCCGACCCACACGGCATTATCGAGAGCAGTTGGCTCTCTTGCGTGCACCCGCAGGATCGGAAGCCCACGGGCGATGTTGGAGTGAGTGCTGACCAACTGGCCGCGCGCCACATAGGGCAGGACACCTCCCTGCCGTCGCTCGAGCTATGCGGCGAGCCCGGCGGCTACAGCTCTGTCTCCTTCCGTACGCCGCTCCAGCAGGCTCCGATGGAGAGCAATCCCCGCAAGGTCTTCTACGGTATGTTCGGCCAGGGTGATTCGAACGAGGAACGCAACGCGATCATCAACTCCCAGGGGAGCTTGCTCGACTACGCACAGCAGGCGACCGCTGACCTCAAAGGCCAGCTCGACGGCAGCGACCGCGCCATCGTCAGCGACTACCTCGACTCGGTGCGCGAGATCGAGCGTCGCGTGCAGAAACTGAAAGTCGCTTCCGAGTCCTTCGGCAACCTGCCGAACGCTCCTCTTGGCGCGCCGGAAGATTTCACCGAGCTGCTCGATGTGCAGTTCGAGATGATGGCGCTCGCCTGGCAGACCAATCAGACCCGTGTGGTGACCTTCAAGCTCGCCAACGAGGCCACCATGCGCGCGTACACCATGGTGAACGTCACCGAGGCTTTCCATCCGCTGTCTCACCACGGCGAGAAGGAGGATGCCTTCGAGAAGCTGTTGCGCATCCAGTCCTACCACACGACCCGCATGACCAAGTTTGTTCAGCGTCTGAAGGGGATGAAGGAGGGCAGCGGTAGCGTGCTCGACAACAGCGTCATTCTGTTCGGCAGCAACATGGCCAACTCCGACCGGCACAACAACGATCCGCTACCTCAGGCCATCATCGGGCACGGCGGCGGCATCAAGGGCGGCCAACACGTGCACTACCCGCAGGACACGCCGCACGCAAACCTCCTGCTCACCCTGCTGCAGAAGGTGGGTGCCCCCGTGCAGAGTTTCCCGTCGAGCACGGGAGTGCTCGCGGAGGTTTGAAATGAGGGTGATTGTTGGGAGTTTCTCTGCGGGGCTGCTGGCGTTCGCGGTTGCGGTTGCGCACGCAGCCGCCGGCGCAGGCACAACGGCGAGCACGGACGCAGCGACGGGCGCTGGCACAACAGCGAGCACTGGCTCGGCGATGAGCGCAGGCACACCGGCGGCCACGGGCGACCCATCAGTGCCGGGTGCGGCGCCCAATGTGCGAGGTCCCGACGGCAGCACGCCCCTCCAGTGGGCCGTGTACCGCAACGACACCGCCGAAGTAAAGCGCCTGCTCAAGTCAGGCGCAAAAGTCGGCGAGGACAACAACTACGGCGCCAGCCCCATGCAGATGGCGGCCGCCACCGGCAACGCGCCGATTCTCACCCTGCTGCTCGCCGCAGGAGCAAATGTTGACTCCCCCAACGCGGAAGGCCAGACAGCCCTAATGGCCGTTGCGCGCACAGGCAACATCGAGGCCGCAAAGCTGCTGCTGTCGCATGGCGCCCACGTGAATGCTGTAGAGCAGTGGGGCGGCCAAACCGCACTCATGTGGGCGAGCGCGCGCCGCCATCCGCAGATGATGGAACTACTCATCTCCCACCGCGCCGACGTCAACGCACGCAGCGTGTGGCGCAACTGGGAACGCCACGTCACTGCCGAGAGCCGCGCCAAACGCACCAACGCCGGCGGCCTCACGCCACTCATGTACGCCGCACGCGAGAACTGCCTGGAATGCGTCAACGTCCTGCTCAAGCACCATGTTGATGTTGATTTGCCCGACCCGGATGGCGTCGCACCGGTAACCGTCGCCATCATGAACAGAAACTGGGACGTCGCCAGGCGGCTGATCGAAGCCGGCGCCGATGTGAACCAGTGGGACATGTACGGCCAAGGCCCACTCTACGCGGCTGTCGTCGCCAGTGCGGCCCCGGTGGTCGGGTTGTTCGGCGGGGGCCCCACCAACAACCCGCTCGACCCACCGAACCAGGCCACCTCGAAGGACGTGGTCGCCTTGCTGTTGGACAAGGGCGCGAACCCCAACATGCAACTGTTCTACCGTCCTGCCGGGCGGGGGGGCGCGGGCGCCGCTCGCGGGGCGACACCGCTGATGGCGGCGGCCTCCGATGACGATGTAGAACTGGTCAAGCTGCTGCTGGCGCACGGGGCCGATCCCAAGCTATATCAGGCCGACAACCAGACACCAATCATGGCCGCGCTCGGCGGCCGCGGCGTCTTCGGCGGCGGTGGCGCGGCCAACCCGCAGGCAGCCGTGGAGGTAATAAAGCTGCTGCACGACGCAGGCACGGATGTGAACATCATGTCCATCCAACACCACCTGCTGCGCACACGCGGTGGCACGGCTCTCCACTTCGCGGTGCGCGGGGGCTCGGCACAGGCCGTGAAGCTGTTGGTGTCTTGGGGCATCGACGTGAACGCCAGGGACCCGGATGGACTCACCGCGCTCGACTACTCCATGGCACGCGGCTACGTACCCTTCCTACAGCAACGGCAGCCTGCACAACAGGAGTTGGCGAAACTGCTGCGCGACGCCGGCGCAACGGTAGAGCTGCCCAAAACTCCCGACTGGCCGCCAGTGGGCCCGCCCATCGGGTATGAGGCTACCGTTTGGCCG
>DATBCZ010000186.1:0-2840 GCA_036270175.1 Steroidobacteraceae bacterium
GGTGTTGATTGCGCGAGTACTTGCACGCGCCAGTCGTCATGTTGGCGGCACGCCAGGCCCGCGAGTGTGGTTGATTCGTGCACGGTGAATGTGCGGCAGTAGTCGCCCGCCTTGGACTTGAAACTGACTCCGATTTGTACCGGATTCTGGTCTGTCTGGGCGCTGGCAAGTTGTGCTGACAGCGCGTGAGCTAACACTCCGCTGGCCAGCAGTTGCCCATCGCGGGATGTGACGGTGGTGCTTGCAGAGCCGTGCAGCATCGCTTGTCCGATGATGAAGCCGATGACGAGGCTCGCCGCGATGGCCGCCCACAGCGGCACTCCCCGACGCTGTGGCGCCTTTCGACGAAGGGGTACGACGTTTCCTTCTCTGCGGACGGAGGGGGTGCCGCGCGCGGCGTTGACAAGGCGCTGCGGCATTGGCTCATCGATCACGTTGTCGAACGCGAGACGCACCTTTCCACGGAGAGCCTTGTGTTGGGCGACGCGTCTGGCGATTTCGGGATCCACTGCCATAGCCGCCTCCACTGCGGTACGCGTCTGAGCGTCGAGCTCATTGTCTGCGTACGCCATCAGTGTCTCTTCCGAGAAGGTCATTGCAGTGCTCCTGTCGTGTCTGCAAGCATAACCTGCAGGGCTTCGCGGCCGCGCGCCAGGCGGCTCGTCAGCGTTCCTAGCGGGACGCCCATGATCTCCGCAGCTTCTTTGTAGGAAAGCCCCTCCACCAGCACCAGGCCAATGGCGACCCTTTGATCATCGGGCAAGCGGGCCATCGCGTCCTGCACAGAAAGGACATCCGTGTGGGTTTCACTCGCCGAATCGCCGACGTTCTCGCCCAGCGCTTCCGGCGCGAAGATTTTATTCCGTCGTCCGCGTGTGCGCGCTTCGTCGATCCAGGCGTTACGCAAGATGCCGAACATCCAACTCGACAGGCGTGCGTCGGGTCGGAGCTGTTCGGACCGTGCCAGCGCGCGCTCGACGGCGATCTGCACGAGGTCGTCGGCATCGTGCGGATCACGGGCGAGGGTGCGGGCAAAGCGGCGCAGGCGTGGCAGGAGGTCCACGATCTGTTCTCGAAGCTGCTCCAGGGATGCGTGCATGCCTCTCACAATCAGTACATCCAGTACGGTGCGGGTCGCCATTTTCTTCCATGCCCCGCAACATTCAACTAATGTGGTGGCCCATGGTGCGTAAATTTCTGGCGATGCTGCTGCCACTGATTCTGGCACAGTCACCGATGGCCGAGGCGCAGGTTGCGCTCCCGAGCGTTCGGCTGCCGAACGTAACCGGGGGCGTGCTGCCGGGGACGGGGCTGCCGCTGAATGGCGACCGGACTTTGTCGGGCCTGTCCAATGATCTGGATCCGCGCCGATTGACGGACCTGCGGCGGCTGCACCTTCTCGATCTGGTCCGCAGGAATCCCAGGGAGATCGAGACGGATCCGAACGGCGCGCCGATCCTTCGCGGCGAGGTGGTGGCGTTCTCGCCGTCGGACGCGGCGTTGGAGAAGGCGCGTGCCGCGGGCTTCGTGGTGGTGAGAGAACGCGTGCTCGAGGGTCTCGATGCCCGGGTCGTCGTTCTAAAGGTGCCGGGTGGCACGGCAACCCGTCGCGCGTTGAGGCAGCTGAAGGGGTTGGATCCGGAGGGGGCGTATGACTTTAATCACTTGTATACCGACAGTGGGGAAGTGGGGGGCGCTGGTGTAGGTGTTGGGGCAGGGCAGGGTGCGGGGTCGCGGGGCGTGGGTGGCGATCTGAGGGTCGCGTTGCGCGCGGGGCAAGCTGCGAGCACGGGGTCGGGCGCCGACACTAGCTCGGGCGTCGGCACGAAGGTCGGTCTCATCGACGGTGGTGTTGACACTTCGCACGATGTGTTTCGTGACATCGTGATTCATCAACACGGTTGCGGCGGGGCGCCTGTGCCGGAAGCGCACGGAACGGCCGTGGCGTCTCTGATGATTGGTCGCTCGTCGCGATTTCACGGTGCGGCGCCCGGCTCGGAGCTCTACGCGGCTGATGTGTACTGTGGGCTTCCTACGGGCGGTGCGGTGGATGCCGTAGCGGAGGCACTCTCCTGGTTGGTGCGTGAGCATGTCCCGGTCATCAATGTAAGTCTCGTTGGGCCGCCAAATGTCACGCTCGAGAATGTCGTGCGCTTGGTAATCGCGCGCGGGTATCTCGTCGTTGCGGCCGTTGGTAACGACGGACCGGCGGCACCGCCGCTTTACCCTGCGTCGTATCCAGATGTTGTTGGTGTTACCGCGGTTGACGCGCGCGAACGCGCGCTGCTCGAGGCGTGTCGTGGCCGGCAGGTGAAGTTTGCTGCGCCGGGCGCTGACATGTCGGCAGCGAATCCCGCGCAGAGCTTTGCGGCGGTCCGAGGTACGTCCTTCGCGTCGCCGATCGTCGCCGGGCTGTTGGCCGAGGCTATTCACGAGCCCGATAAGGCGGCGGCGCAACGTGCTGTCGCGGACCTAGCCGCGCGAGCCGTTGACCTGGGCGCGCCGGGGCCAGACCCCGTATATGGATTCGGCTTGGTCGGCGGGGATTTGCATCCCGAGATTGCCCTGGTGGGGAGCCGCTCGAACTAGCGGCCCGTGCGCTGGCCGTGGCGCTGGCCGTGGCGCGGGCGCTGGCGCTGGCGCTGGTGCGGGTGCTGGTGCTGGTGCGGGTGCTGGCGCTGGCGCTGGCGCGGGTGCTGGCGCTGGTGCGGGGTGCGGGTGGTGGCGCGGGCACGCTCGGGGTGTGCGCGAGTGCCTCGCGCGCCGAATTAAGTAAAACGAATATATTTTCGAGCCCGGGGAAGTTTTCGGTGTGGCGGATCGTAGTTCCTCCTGAAGGT
>DATBCZ010000187.1:0-6277 GCA_036270175.1 Steroidobacteraceae bacterium
ATGGCCGGATCGCGCACGAGTGGCGTAAGGATGAGTTGACGGCGATGAGGGCGAAGTCGGAGGAGGGGTTCGAGGCGGCGCTTGCGGCCGTCGCGGTCGAGGTCGAGAGTAAGTAGGCTCGCGGCCCGCCGTGTCGTGCCATGCCGGCGCATCGTGGTGTACCGGCGCACCCGGCCACGATGTCGCCGATGGTCGTATTCCGGTGTCAGCCGGCCAGCTTACGCAGACGCTCCAGATAGACCTGCTCGTCCGGCATGCTCCCCTGCCGCTGCGCTTCCCATAACGTCTCAGCAAGTGGCTCGAGCATCGCGTGCTCGGCCTCGTGCGCTCCTAAACGAGCCGTGAGCCGCTGGTGGACCTCCGCAATGCCTGCCGGCCGATTGGTGGCCACCTGCTCGCGGATCGCCAGGTGCAGACCCATATGCAGGAAGGGGTTCGCCTGGCCACCCTCGGGGGTAAATTCGGCGCCTACCGCCCCCTCACCGGCTTCGAGCCATGTGACATATTCCGGGTGGTCGGCAATGACCGCGGCGAGTTGCGCCTCGAGCGGCTGGAGAGGCTCGCGAGCGCTGAATTTGCGCCACGCCTCCAGGTACATGCGGCGCATCTGATCGCGATTTTGGCCGGCGAAGAAGGGCATGGCGCTATTTGAGGAGCGCGGGCCGGCCGCGTTTGCCGGACGCCGATTTTCGAGGCGCCCCGGTCCCCGAGCCTTTCATAGGGTGCGGCCTCCTGTGCGCGATGGGTGCGTCCGAAAGCTTCAGCGCGGGTGTTGGCGTCTTATCCGGATACTCACAGAGGTCCTTGATGATGCACTTGGGGCACGCTGGTACCCGAGCGGTACAAACATAGCGCCCATGAAGCAACAGCCAGTGGTGCGCATCTTTCTTGAACTCATCCGGTGTATTACGCATGAGCGCGTCTTCGACGGCGCGCGGCGTTTTGCCGGGCGCCAGCCCGGTCCGATTCGCCACGCGGAAGATGTGAGTATCGACGGCGATTTCGACCTGTCCAAACACCATGTTGAGGACGACGCTGGCTGTCTTGCGACCCACGCCTGGTAGCGACTCGAGGGCCTCCCGGTCCGGCGGCACTTCGCCGCCGTGTTTCTCGATGAGTTGCCGGCAAAGCCCGAGCAGATTCTTGGTCTTGGCGTTGTATAGACCGACCGTCTTGAGATAGGGCTTCACCCCGTCTTCACCGAGTTTCAGCAATGCCTCAGGGGTGTGGGCTACGGGAAAGAGTTTACGGGTCGCTGCGTTGACACTTTTGTCAGTCGTGTGCGCCGACAGCATGACCGCAACGAGCAACTCGAACGGCGTGTTATAGAGCAGCTCTGTCGTCGGTTCTGGATTGGCGGCCTGCAACCGGCGGTAGAGGGCCTTGCGTGTCGCCAGGTGCATGTTGGTCATCCCGGAGGGCTGGCCTGTCGAGCGGCCTGCTTGCGCGCCGCCAGTACGGCAGCCTGCTCATTTGCCTGGCGCGCCAGCCGCGCATTGTGCGCGTAGAACCGCTCCCGGTTGAGGTTAGGCTCAGGTGCGGTTGACGCATCGGCGAGTCCCGCGCGCGGGACCATCTTTATGCAATCCACGGGACAAGGGGTAATACACAACTCACAACCTGTGCAGAGCTCGGCGACCACGGTGTGCATCTGCTTGCGAGCACCGACGATGGCGTCGACAGGGCACGGTGGCAGGCACTTCGCACAACCGATGCAGATGTCCTCGTCGATCACGGCCACCAGGGGAGCGCTTTCAACTCCGTTCGCTGGATTCAGCGGCAGCGCTTCGCGATGCAGGAGGGTCGCAAGCGTGTTGATCGTCGCCGCGCCGCCAGGAGGGCACTGATTGATCTGCGCAACGCCGCCCGCTATCGCATCGGCATAGGGTCTGCATCCGTTGTAGCCGCAACGCGTGCACTGGGTCTGCGGCAACAGTGCATCGATGTCGTCGGCAACCACCATTTAGCTGATCTTCATTCCCGGGGTCGCGCCGGTATCGGGTGAGAGGATGAACAGCCCAGGACCCTCGCCGCTTGCCGCGAGGACCATTCCTTGTGACACGCCGAATTTCATCTTGCGAGGTGCCAGGTTGGCCACGACCACCGTGAGCCGGTCTTTGAGCGTCGCCGGGTCGTAGGCGGACTTGATTCCCGCAAATACGGTGCGGGTTTCCGAACCCAGGTCGAGCGTGAGCTTCAACAGCTTGTCGGAACCTTCCACGTACTCGGCGTTGGCGATGCGCGCGACCCGCAAGTCGATTTTTTTGAAGTCATCGATGGTGATGGTAGCAGGCGTCCCGGCGTCTCCCGCGGTTGTCGCTGCCGCGCCGGTCGCGGGTCCGGTCGCGCCCTTGGGCGCTGCTGCCTTACCTTGCCCCTTCGCGGCAGTCACCTTCGCAGGCTCACTCTCGATACCAAACAACGCATCGAGCTGCTTCGGATCGACGCGCGTCATCAAGTGATGGTAGGGATTCACGCGCGTCGGGAGTACCTCGGCGTCGCTCCATACAAACGGCCGATCGAGACCGAACAGCTCCTTCGCGACACGCTCGGCAACCTGCGGCAACACGGGGGCGAGCAGCACCGTCAGCAACTTAAATCCCTGCAACGCCCGCGAGCACACGTCCTGCAGCTCAGGAAAGTTCGCCGGGTCCTTGGCGAGGATCCACGGCTGATGCGCGTCGAAGTCCTGGTTGATGCGGTCGGCGATTGCCATCGCATCCCGCATGGCCTTACCGAGCTCGCGCGCCTCGTAGTTCTCGCGAGCGAGAACGGCCTGCGAGTGGGCCTCGTGCGCGAGCAGCTTCGTGTCGCCACTGTACTTGAGCTCGCCACCGAAATGCTTCGTGATGAAATTCGCCGCCCGGCTGGCGATGTTGACATACTTGCCGATGAGGTCGCTGTTGACGCGGGCGATGAAATCGTCCGGGTTGAAATCGAAGTCCTCGACGTTCGCATTCAACTTCGCCGCGATGTAATACCGCAGCCATTCCGCGTTCATGCCAACATCGAGATAGCGCAGCGGGCTCAAGCCGGTGCCGCGCGACTTCGACATCTTCTCGCCGGACAGCTGGATGAACCCGTGGACATACACGTGGTCAGGGACCTTGTACGGCGCTCCGGCGAATTGCAGCATCGCCGGCCAGAACAAGGTATGGAAATAGATGATGTCCTTACCGATGAAATGAATCTGCTCGGTGTCGGACGCCGACAGAAACTCCTGGAAGGTGCGCGGCTCGCCCCGGGCGCGTGCCTTACCGCTGTCGAAGTAGTTTTTCAGCGAGGCGAGGTAGCCAACCGGCGCATCCAGCCACACATAGAAGTATTTTCCGGGTGCATCCGGGATCGGGATGCCGAAGTAGGGCGCATCGCGCGAAATATCCCAGTCGCCCAACACCTGATCGCCCTGGCCGGAGAGCCCGGCAGACCCATGGGACAGCCACTCTTTCGCCTTGTTGGCCACCTGCCCCTGGAGCCGTCCCGGCGTGTCGAGCCACTTACGCAGGAATTCGATACAACGCGGATCGGACAGCCGGAAGAAGTAATGATCGGAAGTCTTCAGTAGCGGCTTGGCGCCCGAGAGCGTGGAGTACGGATTGATCAGGTCCGTCGGCGCGTACACGGTGCTGCAGACCTCGCACGCGTCGCCGTACTGGTCCTTCGAATGGCAATTGGGGCATTCGCCCTTGATGTACCGATCGGCGAGGAACATGCCCTTCACCGGGTCGTAGAATTGCTCTACCGGCTTCACGTACACGAGTCCGGCATCCTTCAGCCTCGTATAAATGTCCTGCGACAGCGCGACGTTCTCCGGCGAGTCCGTGGAATGCCAGTTGTCGAAGGCGATGTGAAAGCCTTGCAGGTACTGCGGCCGACCCGCCGCGATGCGCGCGACGAGTTCCTGCGGGGTGACCCCCTCGGCCTCGGCTTTCAGCATGATGGGTGCACCATGCGCGTCGTCCGCGCACACGAAATGCACCTCATTTCCGAGCATTCTCTGGAAGCGCACCCAGATGTCGGCCTGGATGTACTCCGTGATGTGCCCGATATGAAACGGGCCGTTCGCGTAGGGGAGCGCGGTGGTGACAAAAAGTTTGCGGGTCATCCCGCTAGTCTACCGGAAATAGCCTCTCCGGCATCCGCCCGGCCCTCGACTGCCCACCGTCTCAGCCGGCGTCCCTGATGGCCTCGAATTTCGCCTTGTTGATCGCCTTTTTGAAGGCCTCTTTACCGGTGATCTGGCGGCTGTCGAGCAGCTGTTGGATCGCCGTGTCCATGGTGCGCATGCCGAAGGCGCCGCCCGACTGCATGACGTTCTCGAGCTGGTCGAGCTTGCCCTGGCGGATGAGGTTGGAGGCGGCGTTCGTGTTGACGAGGATTTCCAGGGCCGCGACACGGCCGCTTTTATCGGCTTTTTGCAGAAGCTGCTGCGAGACCACGCCGCGCAGCGACGTGGAGATCATCGTCCGCACGTGCGATTGCTTATCCGAAGGGAAGACGTTGATGATGCGGTCGACCGTCGGGCCCGCCCCGTTGGTGTGCAGAGTGCCCATGACGAGAATTCCCATCTCCGCGGCAGTCACCGCGATGCTCATCGTCTCGAGGTCGCGCAACTCGCCCACCAGGATGACGTCGGGGTCCTCGCGCAGCGCGGAGTGCAGCGCGGCCGCGAAACTCGGGCTGTGGACGCCGATCTCGCGCTGGCTGATGAGGCAGCTCTTGCGCTGGTGCACGAATTCGATCGGGTCCTCGATCGTGAGAATGTGGCCCTTCACCCGCGTGTTGATGTCGTCGATCATCGCGGCGAGGGTGGTGGACTTACCGGAGCCCGTTTTTCCAGTCACCAGGATGAGTCCGTTGTTGGCGCGGCACATCTGGCGCACGGCCTCGGGAATCTTCAGCTCGTCCAGCGTGTACGCTTTCGACGGAATCACCCGGAAAACGGCGCCCATGCCGTTCAACTGGCGCATGACGTTCACCCGGAAGCGGCCGCGATCGGCAAAGGTGTAAGCGAAATCCGCGCCGTCCTTGGCCTCGAAACGGTCGAGAGCCGGCTTCGGCATGATCTCGTAAAGCGCCTGTTTGACGAACTCCGCCGCCAGCTTGTCCGGGCGCAGCGGCATGAGGTCGCCGTACTGACGCACCCGCGGCGGGTCGCCGGCGATGAAGTGCAGGTCGGAGCCTTTTTTGTCCAACACTTCGGTGAGGAATGGGTCGATGTCGGCCACGGTGTTGCGCGTCGGCTCAGGCCGCTGAAGTGGAAGGCGAAGCGGCGGCGGGCGGCGCGGCACCCGAAGCGTCGAGTTTCGGCATCATGTTGGTATCTGTCACGAATTTCTGGAACGGGCGTTTGTCGTGGGCGTACCCGTAGGCATCATCGGGATCGATCTCGCGCGCCGTAATGGCCGCCAGCAGCGCCTGGTCGAGGAGCTGCATGCCGAGGTCGCGGCCCATCTGCATCTGGCTCGGGATCTGGTGTGATTGATCGGTCTGGATGAGCTTCGCCACGGCCTTGGTCATCATCAACACTTCGCAGATGGCCTTGCGGCCCCGCGCGTCGGGAGTCTTCACCAGGATCTGTGTGACAACCGCCAGAAGGCTCTGGGCAAGGAAGCTCTTCGTCTGCTCGCGCTCTTCCACGGGCAAGGCGTCGATGATGCGGTCGATGGTCTTCACCGCACTCGTCGTGTGAAGAGTGCCGAGCACGAGGTGACCCGTCTCGGCAGCGGTCATCGCCATCGAGATCGTCTCGGCGTCGCGCAACTCGCCGACGAGGATCACGTCGGGATCCTCGCGCATCGCCGCGCGCACGCCCTCGGCGAAGGTTGGAATATGCGTGCCCAGCTCGCGTTGAATCACCTGGCTGTTCTTGCTCCGGTGTACGAACTCGATCGGATCTTCGAGGCTGATGATGTTCAGCTTCCGGGTCTGGTTCAGGTGGTCGATCATCGCGGCGAGGGTGGTCGACTTGCCCGTGCCGGTGGAGCCGGTGACCAGGACCATGCCCTGGTGAAAGTCGCACAGCTTGGTCACGGCTTGCGGGAGCGCCAGCTTTTCCAGGGTGGGGACTTCGGACGGAATGGCCCGGAAAGTCGCGCCGATGCCCGTTTCCTTGCGGTAGACGTTGACCCGAAAGCGGCCACCCTCGGAGGAAACATAGGAGAAGTCGAGATCGTTTCCCTTCGAGAAGTGCTCGCCCTGGGACCGCGTCAGGATCTCGGTGACGTACCCCTCCAGTTCGGACAACCGCAGGTCACGGAATTTGATGGGCAGGAGA
>DATBCZ010000188.1:0-7371 GCA_036270175.1 Steroidobacteraceae bacterium
AGCCGCGAGCTGCCGCTCGCCCAGGGGATCGAGTTCAAGGTGGAGTCGTAACCTAACCCCGTCCGCACTCGCAAGCGCGGGTGCGGACGACGGCGGGATGCGCCCAAAGCGGCCGCGCCCTACCGCCCGGGGAGCCTCAACGAAAACCTAGCGCCACCCAGCGGCGAGGCATCAATACTTATCGAGCCCCCATACAAATCCACCGTGTCATGAACCATCGCCAGCCCCAACCCATGACCCGGCACGCTCTCATCCGCCCGCACTCCCCGCTCCAGCACCCGCGCCCGGTTTTCCTCTGAAATCCCCGGTCCGTCGTCCTCGACGGCAAGACTCAGGCGCTCACGTGACCCCGCCTGCGGATCGATCGTCACCGTAACGCGCACGTGACTGCGGCACCACTTGCAGGCGTTATCGACCAGGTTGCCCAGCAACTCCGTGAAGTCCCCGCGATCCCCGACAAACTGACTCTCCCGCTCGATCACGAGCTCGATCGACAGGTCCTTGCCGGCATACACCTTCAACAGGGCGGCCCGCAGGTCGACGGCAACCTGCATCACATCAACAGGCGCTTGCCCGAGGAGCGCGCCACCCGAGGCCGCCGCTCGCTTGAGCTGATGGGCGATGATGTCTTTCATCCGGTCGATCTCAGCTCGAAACGTGGCCGCCGACGGGGCAGATGCCGCCGAATCGTTCGTGAGCGTTGTCTGCATGACGGCGAGCGGCGTCTTCAGACTATGTGCGAGATTCCCCAGCGTATCGCGATAACGTGCCACACGTTTGCGCTCACCGACCAGCAGCGTGTTGAGATTCCGGGCGACCCCGCTCAACTCGCGCGGATAGCCCTCACCGAGGACCTCGCTGCGCCCTTCCTCCACCTCATGAATCTCGCGCTCGAGTCGCCGCACAGGCGCCAGCACCCAACGCAACAACGCCGCGAGAACTAACAACAACAGCAACATGAGGCCGGTGAACGAACCCAGCATCTTCTGACGGAACCGCCACAGCTCCTCTTCGTAGGGTGTGAGACTCACCGCCACGCTGAACGTCAGCGACCGCGTATTTTGTGCGTCGTCCTCGAATTGCAGCCCACGACTTTCCATCGCGACGCGGTCGTGGCCGAACTGGGCATCGGAATAGCTGCGTTCACCTTGCGACAGCAGCGGGCCGAAATCCAACGAGGTCCCGGCGGCCGAAGGCGACCGCCATTGGTGTTTGATAGAGCGGATCTGCGCGAAAAGCCCGGATCGCGGTCGGGCCAGCCGCGGGTCCATATCGTGCGCGGGCGGCGCGTAGCCGCCGCCGGGCTGCGCCTCCGCGGCCGCGACGAGCGCAACCATTTCCGAGTCGAGCGTTTCGTGCAGCGTGCGTTCGGACATGGTCCGAAACCCGGTATCCAGCACGAACATCATCACGCCAAAGAACAGCGCCAGCGGTACGGAAACCGAGATCAGAAGCCGCCGGCTGAGTGAATGCACGGGGTGACCGACGTGAATGTAAGGTGCGGGCAGCTGGGAACGGCTCAGGCGCGCTTCAGGGTGCGCGTCAGCGGCTGGCCTGGTCGCGCGCCAGCGCGAAACGATAACCGCGGCCTCTCAACGTCTCGATAGGCTTTAACTCGTCCTGCGGATCGAGCTTACGACGCAACCGTCCGACCAGCACCTCGATCACATTACTGTCGCGCTCGAAATCCTGGTCGTACAGCCGCTCCGTCAACTCGGTCTTGGATATAACCTCGCCCGCCCGCAACATGAGATGCTCGAGAATCCGGTACTCGAACGTCGTCAGCTCGACCGCCGTATCAGCGACCTTCACCGTCTGCGCGCGCGTGTCGAGCATGATGGGCCCGCACTTCAGCTCCGGGCTCGCCCAGCCGCCCGCGCGGCGCAGAAGCGCTTGCAGACGCGCCAGCACCTCCTCGAAATGAAACGGTTTGGCGACATAGTCATCCGCGCCGGCCTGCAGGCCCTCGACCTTGTCCTGCCAGTTGTCCCGTGCCGTCAGAATGAGAATGGGGTAGGTCTTGCGCGCAGCGCGCAAGCGCCGGATCACCTCGAGCCCCGGGAGCTTCGGCAGCCCGAGATCGATGATGGCGACGTCGAGCGGATATTCGAGGCCCGCGAAGACCCCTTCTTCGCCGTCCTGGGCCACATCGACCGTAAAGCCGGCCTCGACGAGACGCGCCTTCAGCGTTTCCCGTAACACCGCCTCATCTTCAACCAGCAATGCCCTCATTCCCGCCCCTCCCAAGATGGCGCGCCAGGAGCCTACGACAATTCGTTACAGGATAACTCCATTCGTGGCGTCGACGCGCACCGTCCAGACATGTCCCGCCTCATTCAGCAGCTTCAGCACATAGATCGTGCGAACGCCGTCGTGTTGCGCCTCAGCGCGCACGACCCGCGCCTTGTAGCGTTGCTCGGCCATTTTCACCGCCTGGTCCATGGAGACGCCGTCCCTGGCTGCGACCACCCTACCTGGGGGTTCAGCGGCGAGCAGCGCGCGAGCCTCCAGGACAGCACCCGTTGCGAGCGCCATGATGAGGACAGCAGAAACATAAACCCGCAAAACACCCATCACAGCACGATAGGCAGCAGCCCATGAATGCTGCCTGAATGACGGACGGCGCCCTGTCACGACACATAACGCCGCCTCATCACGACCTCAAAACGGCAGGGCGACCGCATCGCAAGCTCACTGCGCGGCGCCGGGCCCCCGCCGCTCGCGCGTCTTCGACTCCTCCCAAAGGCTTTCCCACTGCTGCGGGCTCAAGTTTTCTAAAGTCAGGCCGCGCGTCACGGCGAGCGCTTCCATATCGCGGAATCGGCGTTCGAATTTCGAATTCGCCGCGCGCAACGCCTCTTCGGCGTCGAATTTCAGATGCCGACTCCAGTTAGACAGCGCAAACAGCAGGTCACCCATTTCCTCGACGACCGCAGGCGAAGCACTCGCGCCGGCGCTACCTCCCCCGGCCGCGCTCGCAAACCCCGCCGCGCCCGCGTCACCTCCGCCGCCCGCCCTCGCAACGCCCGCCGAGTCGGCTATCGCCCCATCAACCTCCCCCAACTCCTCCAACACCTTTTCCCTTACCTGCGCCGCGTCCGCCCAATCAAACCCAACACGCCCCGCGCGCTTTCCCAGTTTCGCCGCCCGCACCAACGCCGGCAATCCCCGCGGAACATCCGCCAGGGCACTCACCCCAGCCGACCCCCGGGCCGCCCCAGCAGCAGCCCGCTCCCGCGCCTTCTGCTCCTCCCAATTGCGGGACAGCTCCGCGTCACCCCCCACCCTTTGCTCACCAAACACATGCGGATGCCGCCGTACCAACTTCTCATGAATCGAGCTCGCCACCTGGGCGAAATCAAACCACCCGCGCTCCTGCGCCATCTGCGCATGAAACACAACCTGGAACAACAGATCGCCCAACTCGTCGCGCAACTGCGTGGGATCGCCTTTCTCGATGGCGTCGGCGACCTCATACGCTTCCTCGATCGTGTAAGGGGCGACGGTAGCGAACGTCTGCTTCTGATCCCAAGGACACCCGCGCTGAGGATCCCGCAACCGCGCCATGAGGGCGATCAATGCGCTGATGGCACTCTCGGCATCACTCATCCCTCACCTTCCTGCAGAACGTTATAGAGAGTGAGGAGCATACCGGCGGTCGCTCCCCAGATATTGCGATCGCCGTAAGGAATGTCGCAAAGCTCGATTTCCGTCTCGCCAAAGCCGAAACGGCGGCGCCGGACCCGATGATTGGCGGGATCGAACACGAAGCTCAAAGGCACCTCGAACGTATCCTGCACCTCCTCGGTATCGAGCAGCAGCTCGAACCCGGGCCGCACGAAGGCCACCACGGGCGTCACCCGGAACCCGCTGAGGAGCACGTGATCGGGGAGATAGCCAATCACCGCCACAAAATCCGGGTCGAGTCCGATCTCCTCCTGGGCCTCGCGTAAGGCGGCGGCCTTCGTATCGGCATCCGAAGGCTCGATGCGCCCGCCCGGAAAGCTGATCTGGCCAGCGTGGTTGCGAAGTTGTGTTGCCCGCTGCGTCAGCAGGACGGTGAGCCCTTCGGGCCGCTCTACCAGTGGCACCAGGACCGCAGCCGGAATCGGCGTCGCGGGAAAGAGCGAACGATACTTCTGACTGTCCTCAGAGGACAGTCCGGGCACCAGCCAGTCGGCAACCTCGTGACGGGGCTGTGTGTTAGACAATTTCGCGACGATGCGCTCACGCCAGTTGCTGGACGTCGCTCCTCCCATCTCAGCCGACCCGGCGTCCGTTTCCAGCGAGCCCGAGCGAGGCAATGGCGGTAAGCGCGTCCGCGGGAACCCGCCGCTCGCCCCCGCCATCGCGCTCTGTCCATAAGGAAGTCGTCATGAGGCACTCCGCGGTATGCGTTATCATCCAAATCCTAGCACTTCGAGGCAATCCATAACGCATGTCAGCGAGCACCCGCGACGCTTTGCCAGCCGTCGATGCACTTTCACCGGTGGACGGTCGCTACCGCGCGGCCACTGAGCCGCTGCGTGGACTTCTCTCTGAAGCCGGCCTCATCCGCGAGCGCATTCGGATCGAGGCGCAGTGGCTGGTGCATCTATCCGCGTCGGTGCCCCAACTTGCCGGCGCCGCGCTGAGCCCGGAAGTTGTCGCCCGCGCACGCCAGCTCGCGAGCGAGCCGGATGCCGACGCTGCCGCGGCCGTGAAGGCGATCGAAGCGCGCACAAACCATGACGTGAAAGCTGTTGAGTACTACGTGCGTGAGCAGTTATCCGCCGCGGGAGCCACGGAGGAGGTGCTCGAGCTCGTGCACTTCGGCTGCACTTCCGAAGACATCAACAACCTGAGCTACGCGCGCATTCTGCGCGCGGCACGCACGAAGCTTCTCGAAACATTCGAAGCGCGAGTGAAGGATATCGGCGCGCTCGCACACCGCTATGCCGACACGGCGATGCTCGCGCGCACGCACGGACAGCCTGCCAGCCCGACGACGCTCGGAAAAGAATTTGCGAACGTGACCGCACGGCTGCGTCGCGCGCAAAAGCGCTGGCAGGACGTCGCGATTCTCGGCAAGTGGAATGGCGCAGTGGGCAACTTCAATGCGCACGTCGCGGCGGTGCCCGGCGCCGACTGGCCGGCGATCAGCCGGACCTTCGTCGAATCGTTGCAGCTCGAGTTCAATCCCTACACTACACAGATCGAGC
This sequence comes from Steroidobacteraceae bacterium, assembly GCA_036270175.1. GTDB lineage: Bacteria > Pseudomonadota > Gammaproteobacteria > Steroidobacterales > Steroidobacteraceae > 13-2-20CM-66-19. The sequence continues at coordinate 5,202 of DATBCZ010000188.1, forward strand.
CCCACGACTGGATCGCCGAATACTGTGACGCGCTCGCCGCGGCGAACGTGATCCTCATCGACCTGTCGCGCGACTGTTGGGGTTACATCTCGCTCGGCTATCTCCGCCAGCGCGCCGTCGCGACCGAGGTCGGTTCCTCCACCATGCCGCACAAGGTGAACCCGATCGATTTCGAGAATGCCGAAGGCAATCTCGGTATCGCGAACGCTCTCTTGAAACATTTCGCTGAGAAACTACCGATCTCGCGCTGGCAACGCGACCTTACGGACTCCACGGTGCTGCGCAACGTCGGCGTCGCGCTAGGTCACACGCTCATTGCGTGGCGATCGTTGGGCAGAGGCCTCGACAAAGTGGCGGCGGATCCGACGCGTATCGCCGCTGACATCGACGGTGCCTGGGAGGTACTCGGTGAAGCGGTGCAAACGGTGCTGCGTGCAGCTGGGGTTCCCGACGGCTACGAGCGCCTTAAGGACTTCACGCGCGGCCGTACGATAGACGCACACGCTCTCGCGGAATTCATCGACACTCTGCCGTTACCCTCGGCGGAAAAAACGCGCCTCAAAGCACTCACGCCGGCCGGCTACACAGGGATCGCCACGCGACTCGCACGTGAGATCTGACGAGCACCTTTCGAAGCGCTTTCAATAGCGCGCCGCGCACGTGACAATCCCATTGCAGCGCCGCACAAACCGTCGCCACCTCCCGACAGCGCGCCGGCAAAGTGCGAACTGCGCCGCGGTTTCACGCTGATCCAACCGACGTGGTTGGTCAAAACGTGACCAATTCGGCAACCCGCGCGGGAGTGCGTCACTAAGATCGCCCGGCCTGCCGAATAAGCAGGTGATGACGGCAGGCGCCGCGTGGCTATATCCGGGGAATTAGAAGTAAACAGCGCACTCGCACAGCTCGCTAACGCGCGCTATGCGTCCGAATCCGTGACCGGCAGCGGCACGGGCAGCGCGAATCGTCAGGGTCCTGAGACCCTAACTGTTCTGACATCGCTGGCCGAAGTACGAGCTGCCGTAAACGAGATCGCCGCGACCGCGCAGCGTCTCATTTCCATTTACACGCCGGATCTCGAGCCTGACCTCTACGATCAGACGGCTTTTCTGGACGTCATCAAGCACTTCGTTCTCACGCGCAGCTTCTCTAAGGTGCGTGTACTCCTCGCAGAGCCCACCCGAGTCATGCGCGACAGCAACCGCTTCGTCGCGATGGGCCGGCGCCTGTCGAGCTGCATCGATATCCGCTACGTCACAGCGCAAGCGCCGCAGCGCGCCTCCGCGTACCTGATCGCGGACGACCGGGCGATCGTCTATCGCATGCGCTCGGATACCTGGGACGGCATCGCCGATGCCAATAACCCCCCTGCGGCCAAGCTCTACCTGCAGGAATTCGATAACATCTGGAACGCCAGCGCGGCCGAGCATGGCCTGCGAGTCGCCCGTCGCGGTTGAGCGAAGATGGCTGCAGTTCTCGAGCCCGCTATAATTGTCGAAATGCCTCGCACGCCCGACATCACGGTCGCCGCCGTTACGGAAACCGATGGCCGCTTCCTGGTCGTCGAAGAGCGTATCAACCGCCGGCTCGTCTTCAACCAGCCGGCAGGCCACGTCGAGCGCGGTGAAACCCTTCTTGCGGCGGTCGTCCGCGAAGTGCGCGAGGAGACCGCGTGGGGCTTTAGCCCGCAGGCCCTCGTCGGCGTCTATCTGTGGCGGAATCCGAGCTCTGGTCGCTCTACGATGCGCTTCGCGTTCACCGGCACCGTGGCGGACCACCACGCTCAGCAGCCGCTGGACCGCGGGATCGTGTCCACGCACTGGCTGTCTCGCGAGGACCTAATGGAGCGTGAGCAGCGCCTGCGCAGTCCGCTGGTTCTGAAATGCATTGAAGACTACCTGGGCGGCACACGCCGCCCGCTCGAAACGGTCGGAGACCTCGACCTGCAGACCGCAACGAGCGTGGCGGCCGTAACGGTCTAGGCCGCCGCCACGTAATCGCACCCGACCGGTGCGGCCGCGCCGCCATCCAGGCTCCCGCCCCTCTCCTTCGGCAGACATCGTTCCGCGCCTCATCAGCGTAGAATTAGCGCCATGGCAACCCCTTCACGAGACCGCGTCATCGTCGGCCTGTCCGGGGGCGTGGACTCCGCCGTCGCGGCACTCCTGCT
>DATBCZ010000189.1:0-3210 GCA_036270175.1 Steroidobacteraceae bacterium
GCTCGCCGCGCGTGCGCGAAGTCCGCAAACAAGGGCTCCCATTCGTCGTGACGATCCAACAGGCCGTCCAGCACGATGCAATCCTCGAAGGCGGCATTCATGCCCTGCCCGTGGAAGGGAACAATGGCGTGTGCGGCATCACCGAGCAGTAGGACGCTACCGCCGATGTGCCAGGGAGTCAGGTGTACGGTCCCGAGTTGCCCTTGAGGGTGCGCCGCGAACTCGCGTGTCAGGTCGGGCATCAGCGGAACAGCATCTGCGAACTCCCGCCTGAAGAATTCGTGCACCGCGGTCGCGTTGCTCAGGGCCGCGAAGCTGTTCTGGCCGGCGCGTGCCAGGAAGAGTGTCGCCGTAAAACTTCCGTCCGTATTCGGCAAGGCAATCAGCATGAAGCCGCCGCGCGGCCACACGTGTAGCGACTTGGCGTCCAACACGTGCCGCCCCGCTTGTGCGGGAATGGTGAGTTCCTTGTAGTCGTGATCGAGCCAGTCTTCTCGCACACTGACTTGTTGCGCACGGGCAAGGCTGGTGCGAACCGCGGAGCCTGCGCCGTCGGTGGCAATGGTGGGTGCAAGAGGCGCTTCGTACCCGGTAGGGTTTTTGCGATCGCGGAAGCGTAAGACGTCGCGCTCCGGAACCGCGGCCATGCAGGTTTGTTCAAACCGCATCTCCACCGTGTTATGACGCGCGGCTTCCTCTATGAGCACGCGGTTGAGCGCTGCGCGGCCGACGGAGTAGATGACCTCGTGCTCGCGTTGCCCGTATGGGTGAAGCGCTGTTGAGCCGGATGCGTCATGCACCATCCGACCTCGCATGGGTATGAGGAGAGGCTGGATACGGTCCATAACGCCGGCGCGTTCCAATGCATGGATTCCCCGCGCGGCGAGCGCAAGGTTGATGGACCGGCCGCCTTCGGCGCTCGTTTCCCGCGGATCGGGGCGTCGGTCATAGAGCGTGACTTTGAAGCCGCGTCGCGCGAGCAATACAGAGAGCAGTGCTCCAGCGAGGCCGGCACCGACGATGTTGATGGGGCGGGAATTGGCGGGTTTCACGGGATCTCCCGCAACACCTCGGCAAGGTGCTCGCTGAAGCGAAACACTTCCTCGAAAGTGTTATAGAGCGGCACAGGGGCTACTCGGATCACGTCCGGATCGCGCCAGTCACAGACTACGCCGCGCTCGCCCAGGCGTTCAAACACTCGGCGGCCGCGGGTGGGGGCGGCGGCGACGTGAGCGGGGGAGCCGGTGTTGTCGTTGGGAGAGCCGGCGCTGCGATTGGGGACGGCGCTTTCGTTGCGTGAGTTGGCGATGCGAATCGAGATCTGGCAGCCGCGGGAATCGACTCCGCGCGGCGTGATGAATCGGGCGTCGGGGCCCAACCGCTCGACGAGAAACTCGAGGAAGCCGGTGAGCTCTATGGACTTCGCGCGTAGGCGCTCGATGCGCGCGTCCTGAAAGATGGCTAGCGAGGCGATCAGCGGTGCGGCGGCCAGAATGGGTGGATTGCTGATCTGCCAGGCCGCAATGCCGTTTGCCGGGCGAAACAACGGGTCCATGCGGAAGCGCGTCTTTTCTTCATGACCCCACCAGCCCGTCAGGTGGGAGTCCTTGAAATGGCGCTCGTGGACGAAGCAGCCGCCGATGGCTCCGGGGCCGGCATTCAGATATTTGTAGCTGCACCAGACAGCAAAATCCGCGTCGTAGTCATGCAGCGCGAGAGGCATGTTGCCGATGGAGTGCGCGAGGTCGAATCCGACGACGCAACCGACTAGGTGTCCCGCACGCGCGATGCGTGGGAGATCAAACGCCTGTCCGGTGCGGAACTGCACTCCCGGCCACAAGAGTAGTGCGATGTCGGCCCCATGTTTGGCGAGGCAGGCTTCGATCGCGTCTTCGGGAATGGAGTCACTGCCCGGCGGTGGCGTGAGTTCGATCAGATGTTGCGCCGGATCGAGGTTGTGCCACGCCAGTTGCGAGGTCACGGCGTGGCGATCGGAGGAGAACGCGCCGGTCTCGATGAGGATTTTGGTACGCCGGCCGTTGGGGCGGAAAAAGCTCGCCAGCATGAGGTGCAGATTTACCGTCAGCGAGTTCATGGCGATGACTTCGCCGGGCTGCGCGCCGGTGAGGTGTGTGAGGCCGGCAGTCAGATTCTCGTGATAGGGAATCCATGGCCTGCGCGCGTGCTCATGACCCAGGACCGCGAGTCGGGACCAGTCATCGAGCTCTTCATTTACCAGTGTGCGGGCCTCGATCGGCATGAGACCCAGCGAGTGGCCGCAGAGGAATAGTGAGGGTTGCTTATTCGCGTCGCGGGGGAGAGCGAAGCGTTGGCGATAGCCGCTCAACGGGTCGGCTTCGTCGCGCTGGCGGGCGTGTTTCAGGGTCGGTTCGTAAGTCATGACACGGCGGTTGTGTTAGCTGGGCAGGCCATGGAGCAGGGGTGCGCGTGGGTCAGCCGGGTTCGCGGCCCGACAGGCGGTAGAGCAACGGGCGGCTTGGCACCGCATCGCCTCCGAGTGCTGGCACCTGCAACTCGAGGACGTACGGTCCGTCGGGGGCGGCATCGGGGATGTAGGCGAGTTCCGTGACGGTCGCGCGGGGGCGTGTTGCCTGCGCGAGCGCGGTGGAGGCCGGCGGCAGGCCGAAGAAGATTCGGTGCGCCGTAAGACGACCCTCGTCGTGTGCGCGGTCGATCGACGGCAGGTCTACGACCAGGTGTTCGATCCCGAGCTCGATGAGCAGCTCGGCGGCCTGACGGGAGAGGTACGGCGGTGTTGAGTCGCTGTAGTTTTGGTGTTGCTTGCCGGGCGGGTTTGGGAGGGTGCGGATGATCAGAGCGCGGGGCACGAATTGCGCTGGGGTGGTCCTCGAAGCCGCAGCCCCGACGGCGGCGGTCGCCGTCGAACCGGTCCGCGTCGCTTTGGGCACGACCGGGTTGGGCACCAGCGCCTCGGTTTCCGGTGCGCGTCCCTCTGCCGCGCGCCAACTATTTTCCAAGGCGCCGCGGGTGATGAGTTGGTCGCCGCGGTGCGGAGTTGGGTCCGTGCCTTCGCCTGAGCCGCTGGCGTCGACGGGCTCGATGCTGACGAGCATGGCCGGAATAAAACCCAGGGGCGCCACTCGATGTGCGTCGAGCGGCTCGCGTGTCAGGTGTCCGACGCACTCGGTATGAGTTCCATTGCAATGGGGGATCAGCGTGAGGGTCTGG
>DATBCZ010000190.1:0-13611 GCA_036270175.1 Steroidobacteraceae bacterium
CTCGCGCCGTGTCTGAAAGCTGATTCCTGAGGCTCAGGATCAACAGCTCGCCGGGCTTCAGCCGTAATGTCGGCGATTGCTTCCCGTCGCCCAGCACATAACAGTAGCGCACGGAGCCGTCGGGCTGCGTCTCATTGTGTACGGTGAGATCAACTTTGAGGATGCCGTTCTCGCTGCGCAGATCCTCCGGTTCCTCTGCCGGTGTGCCCGGCGCCGGACGCGTGCAGAACTCGTGAGCGGCCTCGCCAGCGATGACCGTGCCAGCGCCACCGCATCCGAGCGAGGCGACGAGGAGGCTCATGACGCAACGGAACTTATAATTCTTATGAGTCTTCGCCCAGGACGCCATCACATCACCGCTCGCCGCAATCGGGCGACCCCGGTCGCCGGAAGGTGGCATGATAGCCGTCCGGCGGCCGCTGCGAGCGGGGAACCGCTGCGCGGGTCCTCAGCCGCGCTCGATGAGGCCCCGTAATACGGTGTCGAGCTCGACTTCACCCTTCATCGGCTGATGCTCGAAATTCAGCCACCCCGCATTGAATCCATCCAACATCTGGATCCGTGGCAGCGGATTGCGCATTCCCTGGCCCCGGAACAGCGTTTCCCACGTTTCGCGCGGCACGCTCTGCGCGCTCACACTTCGTCCCAGCAAGCGCCCCAGTGCTGCGGCAATGTCGTTGGGGGACACCGGACGGGGCCCTTCCAACTCGACGACACGCCGGCCGGCGCTCTTCTCTTGCAACAATTTCGCGGCGACCCGGCCGATGTCGGCCGTGGCGACCATGGGAATTCGCCGCTCCAGTGGTTGCAGAAAGCTATGTATGACACCTGTATCGCGGGCCGGCGCCACGTCCCATGCCGTGTTTTCCATGAACCAGGCGGGCCGCAGAAACGTGATCGGCAAGGGGAGTTCGCCCAGCACCTTCTCATGCAGGGTGTGCTGGCTGAGGAGATTCTCCTGCGTGGCGGCGGCCCCTACCGTCGAGATGCCGACAACCCGCCCGGGTTGCGCCCGCGTCAGCGCACCTTGCAACGCGCGCAGAATCGCCCGGACCTCCGGGAAGCCCGGCGCGGGATCGAAGTTGGGAGGCAGGAGAATCAACACTCCTTCCGTCGCCGTGAATGCTCTCGTGAGGGCGCTCTCGTCGTTTAAATCGGCCAACGCGACCTCGCACCCCTGGCGGGCCCACGCCTCGCCTTTGTGCGCATCACGAACTACCGCGCGTACGTTCCTTCCCGCGGCGAGTAATGCGCGGGCCACGGTTCCGCCCACCTGGCCTGTGATTCCTGTAATGGCAAACATGTGACTTTCCCAATCGGTTTACGGCCCGGGCCGCGATGGAGGCCATTGTGTAGCTCCTCGCCTCATTTCTCGATAACATGAATAGCATTTCATTCATGACGGAGTGGCATCATGATCCGGTTCGACGAGCGCGTCCTGAACGGCATGAGTGTGTTCGCGGCGATTGTCGCCGCCGGCAGCTTCGCCGCGGCCGGTGAGCTACTCGACATGTCACAGCCGGGCGTGAGCCGGGCAGTGTCCCGCCTGGAGGCGAGGCTCGGCATCCGCTTGTTTGACCGCACCACCCGCGCCGTATCCCTTACCGAGGAAGGCCGTCGCTTCCATACGCAGGTGTTGCCTTTGCTGGCAGGCATCGAAGAGGCGGCCTCGACGGCTGCCGATGGCGCGACGGCGGTCCGCGGACGCTTACGCGTGAACGCGGATCCGTACTTCTCGCGCCTGATTCTCGGACCGCGTCTCGGAACCTTTCTGGAGGGTCATCCGGAGCTGCAATTCGAGCTGGTCACCCAGGATCGCCTCGGCGACCTGGTGTCCGGAGGGTTCGACCTTGCCGTCCGCTTCGGCGAGCCCGGCGTATCGAGCCTCGTGGCGCGCAAACTGCTCGATACCCGCATTGTGACCGTCGCCGCACCGTCCTACCTGAAGCGTCGTGGCCGGCCACTCGACCCAACAGACCTGGGTGATGCCCGGCACGAGTGCATTCACTTCACCGATCCCAACACGGGCCACCCGTGGGCGTGGGAGTTTCACCGCAAACGCCGCAAGCTCGAGGTGCCCGTTCACGGCCGGCTGACGGTCAACGATGTCGGGACTCTGCACAGCGCCTGCCTGGCGGGACAGGGCATAGCGCAGATCAAGGAGTTGGGCGCCGAGTCGATGTTGGCGGATGGGAGGCTCGTCGACCTGTTTCCCGACTGGCCGGACGAGCGGTTCTCGTTATATGCGTTGCATCCCTCCCGACATCATCCGCCGGCCAAAACCCGTGCCTTCCTCGATTTCGTCGCCTCGATCACCGCGGGACGCACCACGGGTAAGTTGCCGTCTCGTGACAAATGAGCCAGGAATTTTTTCACGGCTGGGAGTGAAAAATGCTCAGCCGTTAGAGTGACACAGTTCGCTTATCGGTCATGGTTGGGGTGCTATGGTTCGTCTGGAGCGAATGCAGTCAACGAGGGGGAATCACGGAAGGAGATCGGCCTTGCGAACCTCACCCCCCAAACACTACCTCGTAGTGTCGGATTTCGATCAGACACTGAGTTTCAACGACTCCGGCCACGTCCTGGCCGAGCTGCTCGGCGTGCATGATTTCGAGCGCAAGGTCGCCGGCTTGAGCCGCAGCAACCTCGTGCAGCAAGGCGGCGAGCTCGCCTATCTCATCCGCCATGACCCCGACTTTCGCGGCGTGCGCCACGAGCACCTGGTCGAGACCGGGCGCCGTGTGCGGATGAAGGCGGCGCTACCGGCGCTGGTGAACTTTCTGGAGAAGGGGCTGGACGGCTACCGCTTTTCTTTTTACGTCGTGTCCGCCGCGCCGCGCGCGGTTGTGGTCGCCGCGCTGGCGGGGATCGTGCCGCCCGATCACATCTACGGGACCGAGTTCGATCATGACCCGCATACCGGTGAAGTGCGTGCCATCACCCGCGTCCCGGCCGGCTACGGCAAGGTCGCGGTCCTCGAGGAGTTGGAGGAGCGCCTGAATGTTGTCACCGACCGTGTCATCTACGTCGGCGACGGCAGTTCCGATGTCCACGTCATGTTGCATGTCAATCACGGCGACGGCTTCACCATAGCTGTTTCCGAAAACCGCCAGCTCTCCCGGATCGCCAAGACAAAGGTGATCAGCGACAACGCCTTCAGCGTGCTGGTCCCGGTGCTCCACCAGGTGTTGCGCTTGCGGACTGCGGAAATACGCGAGCTGTTCGAATCCAATGGCATGGTGCTGCATGACTGGGAACGAGCCCGCACCGATCGCGTCATGATCCTGGAAACGCCGCCGGCCATGCCGATGCCGGCGATGCTTTGAGAGGAGATGAGAAGTGACGCAGATTCTCGGCTGGGTAGCTACCGCGGTGTTCGTGGGTTCGTATTTCTTCACACGGCCCGCGGGCTTGCGTGCCATGCAGATGGTCGGCGCGACCCTGTGGATCGTCTACGGCTTTTTAATCGAGGCCACGCCGGTCATAGCTGCGAACGCACTGGTGTTCGCGGCTGCGGCCTGGACGTGCTTCGCCGCCCGCAAGTCGCCGCCGCAAAGATCCGCGGCGGCAGCGCCGGCAGCGGTATCGCCCGCTCAATCGACTTTGTAAAACTGTTTTACAATGAAATAAAACATCTGCGGGTCCGCAGGCTGTCCGCTGTTCCTCGCGATTTCCTGGATGTACTCCTGCGTCTGCCCCTGCAGCATGTCCGCGACTTCACCGAACACTTCGCTCGCCGACTTCGCATCGTCATCGACCGTCATGATGCCGTGGTAGCCGCCGGTGAGTTGCGTCTCCTCGCGCGTGTATAAATCGGCGCTGTAGAAATAGTAGCGGGGCATGGTTAGCGTTCCTGACGTTCGAGCGGGGCGGATTAACATATACTTCCCGGCCGTACACGGCAACGGGACGTTCGCTAGAGACCCCTGATGCGTTTCGCTGTAACCGCAACCGATCGCTATCTCAACATCTTCCAGACCCTGGTCGAGCGCGGCTGGACGCCCTTGAAAGTATTTACGGGCAAGGTCGACAACCGCATCCACCGCAATACGGCGGTGATCGACTACGCGAGGCAGCTGAAGCTCGACGTGCAGATCTCGCGCCTGACGGTGACCAACTTGCGCGAGCTGCACGATCTCGGCTGCGAGGCACTCGTCGTGGCGAGTTATGCGTGGCGCATCGGCGACTGGCGTCCGTACCTGAAGTACGCCGTCAACTTCCACCCGGCGCCGCTGCCCCGCGGGCGCGGTCCCTATCCCCTACCCGCTGCGATTCTGGACGAGGCGGCGAGCTGGGGCATCTCCTGCCACAAGGTGGAGCATGAGTTCGACAGCGGCGACGTTCTGAAAACCGCGGAGTTCCCCCTGTCAGCCATGGAAGACCACGACAGTCTCGACCTGCGGCTGCAGTTGGCCGCGAAGCAGTTGAGCGCCGATGTCGCCGATCACTTCATTGATTATTGGAACGCGGCTACACCACAGGCCGCGGGCAGCAGTCATCCGCAGTGGACCGAGGCGCAGCGGCAACTCGACTTCACCCAGACAGTGGCGCAGGTCCTGCGCCGGACCCGTGCCTTCGGTCCGATAGAGTGCATCGCGCACCTGGGTAGCACGGTTCTCTTCGTCCGTCGCGCTGTGGGCTGGACGGAATCCCACAGGGTGCCACCCGGCACGGTGGTCCATGCCAACAGCCTGTCGCTCGTGGTGGCGGTCGCCGACGGCTACATCGGGCTCACCGAGTGGAGTCTCATCAACCCTGACGCGGTGACGGGGACACTGCGGCGGTGATTAGGAGCCTGTGCCTGCAGCTTCAGCCGCGACGTGTCGTAATCTCTTGCTGACAGCCGTTGCGGACATCGACGGATGGCGCCGCCCTGGGCAAAAGCTCAGTGTGGCGGTCTATCGTCAACAGCGAGGGAGCTGAGCATGAACACCTTTTCAACAGTAGCTGTCACCGCACTGCTGGCCGCCGGCGCGGCAGCGGGAGCCGCGGCGCAAACTCAGACACAAACTTCTCCGGATCCCAGCGCCGCCTCCAGTCCGCATCAGCGTCAATCCACGAACACCGGCGCGAACGAGGCGGCCGCGACCAGCAATAGCACGGATCCCAGCGCCGCTTCCTCACCGCACCAGCATGAGTCCATGACGAGTTCCATGAAGGCCGCAACGGATAACGCGGTGGAGGCAGGCTCGAATCCCGCAACGTTCGTCAAGACAGCGGCACTCGACGGCATGACGGAGGTGGAGCTCGGCAAGCTGGCCGCCAGCAAATCGAGTACCAGTGACGTCAAGAAGTTCGCACAAAAGATGGTGCAGGATCACGAACAAGCCAATCAACAACTGACTGCGATCGCGCGGTCGAAGGGGTTGGCCGTGCCCACCAAGCTGGATGCGAAACACGAGGCCATGGTGCAGGAGCTGAGTGCCAAATCCGGCGCGGCGTTCGATTCCGCGTATGCGTCGCACATGGCCAAGGCTCATACCAAGGCGGTGGCGCTCTTCGAGGCGGCTTCACAATCCAGCGACTCCGACCTGGCCGCCTTCGCGAAAAAGACTCTGCCGACTCTGCAGCAGCACGAACAGTTGGCCAACAATCTCAACGCCAGTGTTGAAACGAGGACCGCCAGCGCGCCGGCGAAGGATAAGTAAAGCCGCTGCCGTTGCCGCCGGCCGGTCTTTAGACAGTCGCAATCACGGGCGGTGGGCTTTGTGTCGCCGTCCGTTTTGCGCTCGGCTTGTCGAGCCACTCCAGCAGGGGTTCCCACTGCTCCACATCTGCCGCCGCCACGTAACTCTTCATCTCGTGAACCCCGATTCCCAGTTCGGCGGCCCGTACGTAGTTTTGCGAGTCGCGGATCGTGGCCACGATGGGAATCCCCAGGGTCTGCAGGAAGCGGATCAGCGTCTGGTAGGTGAGGGTGTTACGACGGATGCGGTTGGCGATCACTCCGATCCGGTCGTCCTCGCGGCGGATCTTTGCGACCAGCAGCAGATCCCGGATGCAGCGTGAACAAGCATGGATATCGATATCTGACGGCAACACCGGTACGAGGATCTTGTCTGCATCCTTGGTGATGTCCGGCATCTCGCGCGACTCAATTGCAGCCGGCGTGTCCACGATTACGTGGCTCGACTTATCGGGTACCCGCAGTTGGAATGCGCGGGTGGTGCGCCCGTCCTTCTCGAACGCGGCGATCGCGTGAATATGCGCCTGCGTCGGCTGACGTTTTTTTACCCAACGGATGGAGGAGCCCTGCGGATCGAAATCCATGAGGACCGGCGAGAACTGGCGGGAGGCAAAATAGCTCGCCAGATTGATTGCGATAGTCGTCTTGCCCGAACCGCCCTTGGGGTTCATGACGACAATCCGCTTCATTTTATGAAAAATGCGCCCTTGGACAGGTTCTTCGCAGACTACGCAGCCCTTGGCACTCCTGCAAGGTGACGCAACACACATGCGGTCCGGACTGGTCCGTCTGTGAGTTCCAGCACGCCCCGCCCCGGGTACGCTGCGTACAGTCGTCCGCACATGGAAATCTTTCTGAACCTGTGGGACGAGCTGGATGATCTCGCCGGCGCCTGTCGCCACATCGCGACTTCGGTTGCCCTGGAAGCGGCCGACGTCGTCCGGCCCCTGGTTGCCCTCATCGCCACCGTACCGCTCGGCTGGCTCTGGAGCTTGAAAAATCTGATCTGATGACCATCATCGCTCCCTTCCGATACAGGGCAGAAAAAACGGAAGGGCCAGCATGACAACCATAGAACAGACGCCAGAACAGAGCACGGATAAGCAGACCCACGGCTTCCAGGCGGAAGTCCGCGAGCTGCTGCAGCTCATGATCCACTCCTTGTACAGCCACAAGGAGATCTTCCTCCGCGAGCTCATCTCGAATGCCTCGGATGCCAACGACCGGCTGCGTTTCGCGGCCATCGCGGATCCCGGGCTGCTGGCGCAGGATCCGGATCTGCAGATCACCATCGACGCCGATCCGAAGGCCGGCACGCTCACCGTTCGCGATAACGGCATTGGCATGAACCGGGAAGAGGTCATTGCCAACCTCGGCACCATCGCCCGCTCGGGAACCGCGCAATTCTTCAAATCCCTCTCGGGAGACCAGCAGAAGGCCTCCGCGCTCATCGGGCAGTTCGGCGTCGGCTTCTACTCTGCCTTTATCGTTGCCGATCGCGTGGAAGTGCAGTCCCGCAAGGCGGGCGCTCCGGACGGGGAGGGCGTGCATTGGGAATCCCGCGCCGACGGCGAATTCACTGTCGGTACGATCACGCGCGCGGACCGCGGTACCGCCGTGACGTTGCATTTGAAAGATGATGCGAAAGAGTTCGCTGATTCCTTCCGGCTTCGCTCCCTGATCCGCAAGTACTCCGACCACATCGGTTTCCCCGTGCGCATGCGCAAGGAGGGCGAAGCCTCGCTCGAATACGAGACGGTGAACCAGGCGAAAGCGCTCTGGACGCTGCCGCGTACCGAGATCAAGGATGAGGAGTACACCCAGTTCTACCAGCACCTTGCGCACGACTTCACCGATCCCCTCACGTGGAGTCACAACAAGGTCGAAGGCAAGCGTGAGTACACGAGCCTGCTGTACATCCCCGGCCGTGCACCGTTCGATCTTTGGCAGCGGGACGCTGCGCGAGGCCTGAAGCTGTACGTACGCCGCGTCTTCATCATGGACGACGCGGAACAGTTCCTCCCGCTCTATCTGCGCTTCGTAAAGGGCGTGGTGGACTCGAGCGATCTGCCGTTGAACGTCTCGCGCGAGCTGCTCCAGCAGGAGCCCGAAGTTGAGGCGATCCGCAATGGTCTGACGAAGCGCGTTCTCGACATGCTGACGCGCACCGCGAAGGACGACGCCGCGAAGTACGCGACGTTCTGGAAAGAGTTTGGCGCCGTGATCAAGGAAGGCGTGGGTCAGGACTATGCCAACCGCGCCACGCTGCTGTCGTTGCTGCGGTTCGCGAGCACTCACGAGTCGAACAACGAGCCGTCAGTGAGCTTCGCGCAGTACATCGAGCGCATGAAGCCCGGGCAGGACCGCATCTATTTCGTGATCGCCGACAGCGTCGACGCGGCTCGCTCGAGCCCGTATATCGAGCGGCTGAAAGAGCTGGGCCTGGAGGTCCTGCTGCTCGCCGAGCGTATCGACGAGTGGGTGATGGGGCAGATCGACGAGTTCGAGGGTAAGAAACTCAAGGATGCCGCGCGCGGCGATCTGGAGCTCGGCGGCCTCGAATCCGAGGAAGAGAAGAAGCACCACGAAGCGGAGCTGAAGGAGAGCGAAGGCCTCCTGAAGCGCGTAAAAGACGCTGTGGGCGATCGGATCGAGGAAGTGCGTGTCAGCTTGCGCCTCAAGGATTCGCCCGCCTGCCTCGCCCTGGGAGAGCACGACATGGGTGCCAACATGCGGCGCATCCTCTCGGCCACGGGACAGAAAGTGCCCGAATCCAAGCCCACGCTCGAGCTGAATGTCGAACACCCGCTGGTGAAGTACCTGGAGAACGTCACGGACGAGGGACAATTCAAGGAGTTCGCGCAGGTGCTCTACGAGCAGGCGGCGCTTGCCGAAGGCAGCCAACTCGCCAACCCGGCGGAGTATGTGCAACGGCTGAACCGCTTGCTGGTGCGCCTGGCTGGCGTTCAGCCTGCCGGGGCCGCCTAGGCACGGCGGCGTAAGCTAGCCGTATGTCCCGTCCCCGGATGTTTCGTCCCCGACTGTTACGTGCGATACCAGCCCTACTTGCTGCAGCCGTCCTCCTGGGCGGCTGCAGTGCCAACACCCCGGAGACTACTTTGTCTACTGCCAAACTGACCATCACCGAGCTGAAGCCCGGAACCGGACCCGCCATCAAAGCAGGCCAGACCGCCGTCGTGCACTACACGGGCTGGTTGTACGTGGAGGATGCCCCGGATCACAAGGGCAAGAAGTTCGACAGCTCGCTCGATCGCAACGATCCGTTCAGCTTCCCTGTTGGCGGCGGACAGGTCATCCAGGGTTGGGATCAGGGCGTCGCCGGCATGCAGGCCGGTGGCCAGCGCCGGCTCGTCATTCCGGCGGAGCTCGGTTACGGCGCGCGTGGCGCCGGTGGTGTCATTCCTCCGAACGCGACACTGCTGTTCGACGTTGAGCTTCTCAGCATTCGCTGAGATCTATCGGGGCAAGCCCTTACGCGGGCGCCCAGAAAACCCTTCTCTAAAAAAGCAAAGGCCCGAAAGGATCATCGATCCTTTCGGGCTTCAGTCAGACGTAAGACCGGTCTGGCTTCAGAACATCGCTTACGAGTTGACCATCGCCTTGAGGCTCTTCAAGGGCATTACGCGGACCTTCTTGCTCGCGGGCTTGGCCTTGAACATCATCTTTTCGCCGGTGAAAGGATTGACACCCTCGCGCGCCTTCGTGGCGGGCTTCTTGACGACCTTCATCTTCAGCAGACCGGGCATGGTGAACAGGCCGTTACCGCGCAGGCTCTTCTTGATCACGCCGCCGAGTGAGTCGAAGACGCCTCCGACCTGCTTGCGCGAGAGACCTGTGTCTTTGGAAATCTGAGTCAGGACTTCCGACTTCGTCGGTGCGCCACCCTTTTTCGCCATATTGCGCTACTCCTCGAATAAAATTTTGTGAGCGTGAAACGCGGTGCCACTGTTTCCGCGTAGAGAGAATCGGCGCGGAAAATAGCACATGCGTGTGCTTTCGCAAGCATTATTTCGTGCGCGGTGACGCTGAAATGCCTTTTTTTCAAGTGTTTTGCGCCTGTGAGGCGCGCGTAAGGGCCTCAGCGCGACCGTTAGCATGCATATTTCACGCGGGCCAAACGTCGCATCGAGCGTAGTCGGAACGCGCGCGAATGCTCTCATTCTCGTTGCGATGTGAACGCTAAGAGCGTGTTTCATAACCGCACGGGCCGCTCGCTAGACTTCCTCGTGCAGCACGCCGAGGCTGAAAATACAGTCAAAAAACGTCATCATTACGACGCGCGAGCAGCCCTCAGTCCAGGATCCGCCCCGTGTCAGGGCAAGCGACGCGGTACCGCACCGCGGACGTAGAACGAAACTGACTGTGTCAATGAAGTAGGATCAGAATCGCCTGAATGGCGATGCACGCCCATAGCGGCGATAGATCGAGTCCGGCGACGGAGGGGATCAGGCGCCGGAACGGACGCAACACCGGCTCGCATACCGTCGCCAGCACGGATTGCATAGGGGAATACCCACCCGGCGCGATGAGACTCAGCAGTGCGTAGAGAACGATAGCGTAGAAGTACGTCCACAACAGCGTCCGCGCGATTTCCAGCGCTACGAGCTGCAACCAGAAGAAGGGTGTCGGAAAACCGCCGCCCCGCAGCGCCGCGACGATGGCGACCTCCACGGTAGCTACGATGAGGACTGCTACGACCGAGGCGGTGTCGACCTTGCCAATCGGCGGCAGAATACGTCGCAACGGCAAAATCAGAGGATTGGTGAGTCGTACGATGGCCTGGCACAGCGGGTTGCGGAAATCGGCGCGCGTCCATTGCAGCAGCAGTCGCGCCAGCACGACAAACAGCGCCAGGGACAGCAGCGTGTCGACAACGTAGATGATCGCATTCATGCCATGTTCGCTCGTGAGCCCGTTTAGCCGGGTACATTATGCGGGAAATGGCAGCGCGCGGATCCTACGAGCCGAATTGCTCGGCGAGTTCGCGGCTTCGTCTAGTCGCGGCGTCCAGCGCGCGCGAGATGATTCCTCTGAGATCGGCAGCGTCCATCGTACGTACCGCGGCCTCGGTCGTTCCGCCCTTTGATGTCACTTCCGCTCGCAGTCGGGCGAGATCGCCGTCGCTGGAGTTTGCTAGCAGACCCGCGCCGTGGAGGGTCGCGATGGCGAGGCGGCGTGCCGCCTGCGGCTCGAGTCCCAGTTCCGATGCGGCCTCCGCCATGAGTTCCGCCACGAGGAAGAAGTACGCCGGGCCGCTGCCCGAGAGTGCAGTCACGACGTCGATCGCGTCTTCTGTAGGAACCCAAACAACCTCACCAACGGACGACATGACCCGTTCGGCGGCGGCGCGATGTGTGGCACCGACATGGGCGGGCGCGTAGAGACCGGTTACCCCGGCGCCCACGAGCGCGGGCCTGTTAGGCATGGCTCGCACCACGGGAATCTCCGGGCCGCACCAGCTTTCCAGGGTGGAGGTACGGATACCAGCGGCAACAGACAGGACGACGGGTTTGTTACGTGCCAGCAACGGCTGTAGTGACGCGAGCACGGCGGCCGCGTCCTGCGGCTTCACCGCCAGCACGATCAGTTCGGCGTTTTCAACTGCCGCGACATTGTCCGCGGTCGCAGTGATTCCCAGATCGCGCACCAAGGAAGAACGCGCGCTCTCGACGCTTTCGCCTACCGAAATCTGTTCCGGTCGGGTGCCCCGGCGCAAAAGACCGCCGATGAGCGCCCTCCCCATGTTGCCACCGCCCAGGAATGCGAGCTGCATGTGTCGAGGCCTTACCTTTAACTTCAGCCTAATCGAGCTTATTCGAACCCTTAGAGCCGCGCCGGCTAAACAGTTTTCACGCGCGAGCACCGGCGGGGCGCCCGCTCCTGGGGGTCATTCTTTGAGGAAAAGTTGCCTGAAAGCGTTTAAATCGGCCGTTTCAGGGCGGTCGCGGCCCAAACAGGGCCGTCCCGACCCTCACTATGGTGGCACCTTCCTCGATTGCCGCCTCGAAGTCCCCACTCATACCCATAGACAAAGTATCCAGGGCCAGCCCCGCTGCATTGAGCCCCTCGAGGGCTTCGCGCAGCTTCCGGAACCAGTACCGTTGGCGCGCCGGATCATCCTCCTCCGGCGGCAGACACATCAGTCCCCGCAATTTGATGCGTGGCAGCGCCGCTACCGCCGCTGCCAGGGCGGGCAATTCGGCGAAGCCTACGCCGCCCTTGCTGCCTTCACCGGCGACATTGACCTGCAAACAGATGTTCAGCGGCGCCGCGTAATAAGGCCGTTGGTCCGCCAACCGCTCGGCGATCTTCAGCCGGTCCACCGCATGTACCCAGGCAAAACCCTCCGCGACCGGCCGCGTTTTGTTGGACTGCAGCCGGCCGACGAAATGCCAGGTCAGCGCCGGTTCGCGTTCCGCGCCCGGGGGAGCCCCCTGGGACTGCAGTTGCTCCACTGCCGCGATCTTCTCCAGCGCCTCCTGCAGGTAACTCTCACCGAAATTCCTCACGCCGGCGCGAGCGGCAGCCAGCAGCGCGGTGGCGGGTTGTCCCTTGGTGATTCCGAGGAGTGTGATGCAGTCGACACGCCGGCCGGCCCCCAAGGCGGCCTTTTCCATGCGTTCGCGAACTTCCGCCAAGCGTTCCGGCAAATTCTGCGGACCCATTAACATATTGGATGTAGAACCCCTCCGTTATACTGCCCCGCACTCGGGACCTTAGTGCTCACGACCGCTTGCGTGCGCTCGCGAAGTCTCTTTCCGCCCTCATGGGAGCCTTGAATGGCCGTCGATATCGCGCAACTTCTCGCGTTCGCCGTCAAGAACAACGCATCCGACCTGCACCTGTCCTCGGGCGTGCCGCCGATGATCCGCGTTGACGGTGACATGAAGCGCATCAACATGCCGCCGCTGTCGCACAAGGAAGTACACAGCATGGTGTACGACATCATGAACGACAAGCAGCGCAAGGCGTACGAGGAGTTTTTCGAAACCGACTTCTCCTTCGAGATCCCCAAGCTGGCCCGTTTCCGCGTCAATGCCTTCAACCAGAACCGCGGCGCCGGCGCCGTCTTCCGCAACATTCCCTCTGTCATTCTCTCGCTGGATGACCTGAACGCGCCCAAGATTTTCCGCGACCTGTGCATGTTGCCGCGCGGCCTGGTGCTCGTCACGGGCCCGACCGGCTCGGGCAAGTCCACGACCCTGGCCGGCATGGTCAACCACTGTAACGACAACCGGCCCGATCACATCATCACGATCGAGGATCCGATCGAGTTCGTGCACGAGTCGAAGCGCTGCCTCGTGAACCAGCGTGAGGTCCACCGCGACACGCTGGGATTCACGGAAGCATTGCGCTCGGCACTGCGTGAAGACCCCGACGTCGTCCTCGTCGGCGAAATGCGCGATCTGGAGACGATCCGCCTCGCCCTTACCGCTGCTGAAACAGGTCACCTCGTGTTTGGAACCCTGCACACGAGCTCGGCCGCGAAAACCATCGACCGTATTGTCGACGTGTTCCCGGCGGCCGAGAAGGACATGGTGCGCTCGATGTTGTCCGAATCGCTGCGCGCCGTTATTTCGCAAACGTTGTTGAAGCGCAACGGCGGTGGTCGCGCCGCGGCCCACGAAATCATGATCGGCACTCCCGCGATCCGCAATCTCATCCGCGAGGGCAAGATTGCGCAGATGTATTCCGCGATCCAGACCGGCCAGGCCGCGGGCATGCAAACCCTCGACCAGTGCCTCACCGAGCTCGGTGCGAAAGGCGTCGTCAGTAAGGAAGAAGCGCGTTATAAAGCGCATAACAAGGACGCTGTTTAAATTGCTCCGGCCCGTTCCAACGGGCCGCGGGTGGGAGCTGTTCTATGGATCGCGATCAAGCTATCAAGCTGATGCAGGACCTGC
>DATBCZ010000191.1:0-4581 GCA_036270175.1 Steroidobacteraceae bacterium
CGAAAGCTTACGAGTACGTCGAACACGTCCCTGCCCAAGGCAGTTGTCGCACGGGTTCTTGACGATCGTGCCGCCACCCCGGCAACGCGGGCAGGTCTGCTGTAGCTGGAAGAAACCTTGGGAAATACGAACCTGCCCGGAACCCCCGCAGGTATCGCAGGCCTGCGCAGTGCTGCCCTTCGCGGCGCCACTGCCATTGCAAATCTCGCACTCTGAGAGCTTGGGGACGTCGATTTCGACCGAATAGCCGAAGACCGCCTGATCGAGCTCCAGCTCTAGCTCATAGCGGAGGTCCGCGCCACGAAATACCTGCGAGCGGCCACCGCCGCCCGCGCGGCGCGCGGCTCCAAAGATGTCACCAAACACGTCGCCGAAAATATCGCTGAATGCATCGCCGGCCGAACCGCCGCGTCCGCCGCCGCGCGAAGAGGCCTCGATGCCGGCATGACCGTGCTGGTCGTAGATGGCGCGCTTCTGCGCATCGGTGAGGACTTCGCAGGCCTCCTTGGCCTCTTTGAACAGCTCCTCCGCATCCTTGTCGTTCGGATTGCGGTCCGGATGGTGTTTCATGGCGAGGCGGCGATACGCCTTTTTGATCTCCGCCTCGGTTGCCGTTCGGGGTACGTCTAGTACCTTGTAATAATCGCGCTTAGCCATGCGTTAAATCAGTTGCCCGAAAACACCCGGACCGGCTGGCCTCTCTGGGCTCGCCGGTCCGGGTTATTACTTCTGCAGGGTCAAGAAAGCCCCCGACGCTTCCGCTCAGCTTACGAAGCTTTGCGGTCCTTGTCTTTCACTTCTTCGAACTCCGCATCGACCACATCTTCCCGGCCGGCCTGCGCGCCCGCCGCACCGGCACCGGCTCCACCGCCGCCGGCCGCACCACCAGGACCCGCAGCACCTTCGGCGCCGCTCGGATTCGCGGCATACGCCTTCTGGGCAATGCTGGCCGAAGCCTGCGCGAGCGCCTCAGTCTTCTTCTCGATGACACCCTTGTCGTCGCCCTTGAGAGCCGTGCGCAGATCGGAGATCGCCGATTCCACTTTGGCACGCTCGCCGGCATCGACCTTGTCACCGAGATCCTTCACCGTCTTCTCAACGGTGTGGATCATGCCGTCCGCCTTGTTACGGGTGTCGACCAGTTCGCGGAAGCGCTTGTCTTCCTCAGCGTGCGCCTCAGCGTCGCGCACCATCCGCTTGATCTCTTCCTCGTTCAGGCCGCTCGAGGCCTTGATGATGATCTTCTGCTCTTTCCCGCTGGCCTTGTCTTTCGCCGACACGTTCAGAATGCCGTTCGCGTCGATGTCGAAAGACACCTCGACCTGCGGCATTCCGCGCGGCTGCGGCGGGATGTCAGTGAGATCGAACTTGCCGAGCGACTTGTTGTCAGCCGCGCGATCACGCTCGCCCTGCAGGACATGGATGGTCACCGCAGTTTGATTGTCGTCAGCCGTCGAGAATGTCTGCGACGCTTTCGTCGGGATCGTGGTGTTCTTCTCGATGAGCTTCGTGGTGATGCCACCGAGCGTCTCGATACCGAGCGACAGCGGCGTTACGTCGAGCAGCAATACATCCTTCACTTCGCCGGCGAGCACGCCACCCTGAATCGCGGCGCCTACGGCAACCGCCTCATCCGGGTTCACGTCCTTGCGGGGCTCCTTGCCGAAGAAGTCCTTCACATACTTCTGCACGAGAGGCATGCGAGTCTGACCACCGACGAGGATGACCTCGGCGATGTCGCCGGCCGAAACGCCCGCGTCCTTGAATGCCGTGCGGCACGGAGCGATGGTCTTCTGCACCAGGTCGTCCACCAGGGACTCGAGCTTCGCCCGCGTGAGTTTGATGTTGAGATGCTTCGGGCCCGAGGCGTCCGCCGTGATGTACGGCAGATTGATGTCCGTCTGCTGCGTCGAAGACAACTCGATCTTCGCCTTCTCCGCGGCCTCCTTGAGGCGCTGCATGGCGAGCGGGTCCTTACGGACGTCAACGCCCGACTCTTTCAGGAACTCATCGCCCAGGAAGTTGATGATACGGAGGTCGAAATCCTCACCACCCAGGAAGGTGTCGCCGTTCGTCGAGAGCACTTCGAACTGCCGCTCGCCGTCTACCTCGGCGATCTCGATGATCGAGACGTCGAAGGTGCCACCACCCAGGTCGTACACCGCGATCTTGCGGTCGCCGCCCTGCTTGTCCTCGCCGTAGGCCAGCGCGGCCGCCGTGGGCTCATTGATGATGCGCTTCACTTCGAGGCCCGCGATGCGTCCGGCGTCCTTGGTCGCCTGGCGCTGGGAGTCGTTGAAGTAGGCGGGGACGGTGATGACGGCCTCGGTGACGGTCTCACCCAGGTAGTCCTCGGCGGTCTTCTTCATCTTCATGAGGACCCGCGCCGAGATCTCCTGCGGGGCCATTTTCTTGCCCTGCACGTCGACCCAGGCATCACCGTTGTCGGCTTTCGCAATCTTGTACGGGACCATCTTCACGTCCCGCTGCACCACCTCGTCCTCGAACTTGCGTCCGATGAGGCGCTTGATGGCGAACAAGGTGTTATGCGGGTTCGTCACAGCCTGCCGCTTGGCGGGCTGGCCGACCAGCACCTCGTTATCCTTGGTGAACGCGACGATCGAGGGGGTGGTCCGATCGCCCTCACTGTTCTCGATCACACGGGGCTTACCGCCCTCCATGATGGCCACGCACGAATTCGTCGTGCCGAGGTCAATGCCGATTACCTTTGCCATAGGGTTGTCTCCGCCAACAATCTCGTTCTATCTAAATGGGTACGCTCTGGCTGCTCTTTTTGGGGAGCCTGCCGAGCGGATTCAAGGCCGACCGCCTGCCAATCCTCAGCTTCAGGGTGCCTTGGCCACAATGACCCGGGCCGGCCGCAGCAGCCGCCCATTGATCTCATAGCCCGGCTGCACTACCTGCAGCACCGAGTTCGGCTCGGCCGTATTCGACGGCTGGGCCAGCATCGCCTCGTGGCGCGCCGGATCGAAGGGCTCGCCTACCGGATTGATGGTCACGATGCCGATCTTTTCCAGTGCCTTGGCGAGGAGCTGCAGCGTGGCTTCCTGGCCCTGCTTGAGGCTGCGGACGTCGGCCTTCTCGGCGTTCTGCACGGCGAGCTCCAGGCTGTCCCGGACTGGCAGCAGCTCCGCGGCAAACTTCTCGAGGCCGTAACGGTTGGCCGCTTCGATATCCTTCTGCGCCCGCTTACGGACGTTATCGAGATCGGCGACCGCCCGCAGGTACTGGCCCCAGTGATTTTTTGCTCGCTCCTCGGCCTCGCCGAGAGCCAGCTGCAAACGCTCGAGCTCGACCAGCTGGGATGCCGTCTCCGGCAGCACCGCGGTCTGTTCGCCTGCAGATTGCCGGTCGCCCCCGGCCTCATCCGTATTCATTCAAAAACCTCCAATTAAACGCCCTGCCCCAGGAAGGGAGCTGTTCGGCTCCTCGATTATCTGGCTCGGTCGGTGGGGCTCAGCGGCGCGAATTCAAGGCGGCGCCGAGAAGTTTCGCCGTCATGTCGACGATGGGAATGACACGCTCGTAGGCCATGCGCGTAGGTCCAATGACTCCCAGCACGCCCACGACCGAGTCCCCGGCCGCGTACGGCGCCGTCACTACACTGCAATCATCGAGAATCTGGTAGCCGGATTCGTGCCCGATGAAGATCTGCACACCCTCGGCCTTGAGACTCTGGTCGAGCAGGTGCAAAAAATCACGCTTCTCGTTGAATGCCTCGAATAGGCGACGCAGCTTCTCGACGTTGGTGAGCTCGGCCATGCCCATGAGATTGGTCTCGCCCTTGATCACATACTCGAGCCGGTCATCCTCCGCGCCGGACTCGAACACGTGTTGCGCCACCGAAATGGCGTCCAGCATGACCTGGTTCAAGTGGGCCTGCGTCTCGCTCAACTGCCGCAGAATCTCCTGGCGGGCCTGCGCCAGGCCGCGGCCACGGAACTGGTCGTTGAGAAAGTTCGAGGCGCGTTTGAGCTCATCCGGGGAGAAATGGCGCTCGAGCTGGATGATGCGGTTCTGCACTTCGCGATCGTTGAAGACGAGCACCACGAGTACACGGTTTTCGGCGAGCGTGACGAATTCGATCTGTGTGATCGAGGCCTGTTGGCTCCGTGGCAGTGTCACGACTCCAGCGAGCCGCGTGATGCTCGACAGGAACTGTGAGGCCGTCGCGATGAGTTCTTTGGAGGAATTGTCGCGGTTGGTGTCGAACTGGCGCCGCATCTCGGCGGTCGCGGCCTCATCGAGAGGCTGCACGTGCAGCAGTGTGTCGACAAAAAAGCGATAACCCTTGTCCGTAGGGATGCGTCCCGCGGAGGTATGCGGGGACGATACGAAACCGAGCTCCTCGAGATCGGCCATGACGTTGCGGATAGTGGCGGAGCTCAGCTGCAGTCCCGACTCGCGCGACAGCGCCCGGGAACCGACAGGCTGGCCGTCCCGGATGTAGGTTTCTATGAGGATCCGCAGAAGGTGTTGAGCCCGCTCGCTCAGCGCTTCTTCCCGACTTTCGTGCGCCATACTCACCATGCATACCACCCTGAGGCGCACAA
Organism: Steroidobacteraceae bacterium; assembly: GCA_036270175.1. Classification (GTDB taxonomy): domain Bacteria; phylum Pseudomonadota; class Gammaproteobacteria; order Steroidobacterales; family Steroidobacteraceae; genus 13-2-20CM-66-19. Next base: position 4,575 of record DATBCZ010000191.1, read on the forward strand.
TGCACAT
>DATBCZ010000192.1:0-6480 GCA_036270175.1 Steroidobacteraceae bacterium
CGCACGGGCTCCGGCAACGTGAGCGCGCTCAGACGCTCACCCAGAAGCTCGGTGAGGCGGCGAACATCCGCTACGGGCGCGGCAAGACGCAACACACAGCTCGTCGGCTCCGCATGCCGATGCCGCAACAGACACTCGAGCTTCATGACGCCGCACTGGCGCGCTTCCAGAAATTTTCCCAATTCCGCCAACAACGGGGCGAGTGCCCCGAGAAGGGCATCCTGGTTCTCCAGCTCATAGTTCAGTTCGCGGCGGCGGCGGAACCGTTCGCGAGCATGAAAGCGCTCGTGGAGATCCGGACTGCGGCCAGTGAGCCGGTCGAGCATCGCGAGTGAATCGGTGCCAAAGCGCCGCGCGAAACCAGCGCGGGGCAAACGCAGCACTTGTCCGATAGTCCGGACACCCATGCGCGCGAGACGCTCGAACGTCTCCTGCGGCCAGCGGAGTCCCGCGAGAGGCAGTGGCATCAACTGCCCGACGAGCCGCGTCAACTCCGTGACGACAAACGGTTTGCCCACACGTGCCGCCACCAGAGCGGAAAGCGGCGTAGGAGAAAGAGCCACCATAGACTTCAGTCCTAGCGACGCGCACTCGCTCGCCAGGGCGCGGCTGAGGCCCTCCACGCCGTTGAATAGGTGGAGGCTCCCCTTGACCTCCAGAACGAGTCCGTCGGGCGGCACGAGGCTTACACGCGGCGTAAAACGCTGTGCACAAAGGGCGAGTCGCTCTAATAACTGCTCAACAGGCTCCTGCCCCGAGGTGGACTCGATGAGATGCACCCCGACCCAAAGCTCCGTTGAGGTAGCGGGTACGGCGCCGGGAAAGCGCGCGGGGGCAGCCCCCGGAGCGACAGGTCGCAGGGATGTTGGACGGCCCGGACTCCGGCCCGAACGCGGGCGGCCAGGGCTTGGTGCAGTGGCTGGCGTAGAGCCGGGCGCAAGTTTGTCCGGGTCCGGCGCGACGGTTGGCACGAGCCGGTTTGCTGCAAAGGCCTCTGACGCAGTGGCCGGCGCGAGCCTGTTGGTCGCGAGGCTCTCTGGCGCGGCGACCAGCGCGGGATCGTTTGCCGCGAGGACCTCTGGCGCAAGAGCCAGCGCGAGTTTGTCTATCGCGCTGGCCATACGATCTCGATCGAGCCGCGTGCGCCTCCCCTGCTCTTCAGGAGCGTGATGCGCGCGCCTCCGGGTTTGGGCTCCACGGCGAGGCGCAGGACCGCCGCGGAGGATTCCTGAGCAGCGCGCTGCGGACGAAACAGGACGCCGAGTGTCTTGCCTCGCTCGGCAGCGAGTTGCAGGCGGCGGAGCACGCGGGCGCGCGGACTTCGGGCCGCCCAGGCCAGTGTGATGTCGCTGGCGCCTGAACCGAGCGTTTGCTCAAAAGCCCAGAGCAGCTCGGAGGCGCGCCCCCGCGGTCGCACCACGAGCATTCGCTCGAGAGTCGCACCATGCGCGTTGAGTGCTGGCGCGTAAGGCTCCAGAGGCGGAGCCACCCAAACACACCAACGCGCCGCCGGCCGGCATGTCAGCGCAGCGAGGGCCGGAAACAGTAGATATAACTCTCCAACGCCAAAGCGGGAGACCAGGATCTCGATCAGGCCGGTACGCGGCCAACCGCCACCCGGCAGACAGGCATCGAACGCGGCATAACCGGTAGGCAGCACCTCCGCCCGGGCGGCACTGCGGCCGCGCCAGATGGCCGGATGCTCGAGCAATCGAGCCAGTTCTGTGACCGAGCGGTCAGTGAGGGAATCCCCAGCGGGGACGACAGTGGCGGACATGGGGATCTCATGAGCACCATGCAGTGAGGGCAAACGGGGTAGCCGGCGCGCACGAAGCGCGCGAGCCTAGGGGACTGTCAGGTGACTTCTGACATCACATCAGTCCCTGGATTCTGGTGCCTCGCCGCAAAACGCCTACCACAATCCCTTCGATGATCATGGGCTCCTCCTTGAGATCGACTTTGATGGGCTCGAAGTCGGCGTTCTCTGGCATCAGCCAGACAACGGTGCCTTCCTGGCGATAACGTTTCACAGTGACCTCGTTCTCGAGGCGCGCGACGACGATCTGCCGGCTACGGACTTCCGAAGTCCGATGGACCGCAACCAGGTCGCCATCGAGAATGCCGGCGTCTTTCATACTCATGCCGGTCACCTTCAGCAGGTAGTGCGGGCGCGGCTGAAACAGGCCGGGGTCGATCTGCAGGCGCGCCTCGAAGTTTTCTTCGGCGAAGATGGGTTTGCCGGCGGCGACGCGGCCGATGAGCGGCAGGCCCATCTGCTCGCGCATGGTGTCCTTGAGCTGAATGCCACGCGAGGTGCCGGGGACGAGCGCGATGACCCCCTTGCGGGCCAGGGCGCGCAAATGCTCCTCGGCGGCGTTGGCGGAGCGAAATCCAAGCTCACGCGCGATTTCAGCGCGGGTCGGCGGCATGCCGGTGTCCGAGATAAATCGCTGGATGAGACGCAGAATCTGGGTCTGGCGAGGGGTGAGATCGGACATTTCGGCCTACCTGTTCATCCGTACAGTAGCTGTGATTATATCCAGATCGCGGCTCACGGCAAGGGGGAGCAGCGAATTTGGGGGCTCGCAAAGCAAAAAAGCGGGGAAAAACTCTCTCGCGTGTGCCGACGGCAGGGGAAGCGTGAACTTGTAAGTAATGCTTCATTTGAACGTTTGGTTGCGCACGCCCTACATTTCCCGCGCGTGTGCGGCCGCGACCCGGCGGAACAAAATTCAGCGCGGATCACGATTCAGACAACGTTCAGACGGATCACGTACCATACGCGCCGCAAGTGGTTCTGACCGGTATGTCCCTGCATGCTTCATTGCTGTGCTTTTCGATTCACAAGCAGCCCTTATAGGCCAATGGCGCGCGCATACAATCCGTCGCGACTCCAAGACAGACCCATTTGTCTACAGTTGCATTCCAGCGTCAAATTTGATGCAGTTACTAGCTGCGCACGACGGCGTGAAACTTGCTTGCTCGTTTTGCATTCGTTCCAGGACCTCCCGAATCAACAACCCAGAAGGGGACGTTTATGAAGTACGCGATCGTTATGAAGGTGGCTGCGGTAGCAGTCGTGGCCGGGCTGGCAGGTTGTCAGGATCTCAAGCCCATGCAGGCCGATATCGATGGTCTGAAGTCGCAGGTGGCGAAACTGCAGTCGGATGTTGCTGGCGCTAACAGCAAGGCCGACCAGGCCAACAGCACCGCACAGTCCGCCAGCCAGGCTGCCAGCGGCGCGCAGAGCACTGCCAACCAGGCGTTGGCCGCTGCTCAGGCCGCCCAGTCGGCCGTGGACGCGACGAACGAGAAGATCGACCGCATGTTCAAGCGCTCGATCTCCAAGTAAGCGCACGACGATCCAAAGCCGAACGCCGCGCTCACGCGCGGCGTTTTTTTTGTCTAAATCTGCTGTCGAATTTTGTCTAAACCGGCGACTGCCGGCTAAAACTTTTGTAACACAGCGGATCAGTAGCGGACCAAAGCTGAACCCCAGGTAAACCCGCCACCGAACGCCTCGAGGAGCAGAAGGTCCCCGCGCTTGATGCGACCATCGCGGATGGCCATGTCGAGGGCCAGCGGCACGGAGGCCGCCGAAGTGTTGCCGTGATCCTGCACGGTAATGACGACCCGCTCGAGCGGGAGATCCAGCTTACGCGCCATCGCCTGGATGATGCGGATATTGGCCTGGTGCGGGACCAGCCAGTCAATGTGCTCGCGATCGAGTTTGTTGGCGGCGAGCGTTTCGTCGACGGCCTTGCCGAGCGTGGTGACGGCCACCTTGAACACTTCGCCCCCGGACATCGTGATCGCCATCAGCGGTTGCTTGTCAGGAAAGCCTTTCGATACGCCACTGGCGCAGTAGAGCAGGTCCTTGTACTGACCGTCGGAATGCAGGTGGGTCGACAGGATGCCCGGCTCCTGCCCCGGCTCCAAAACCAGCGCGCCCGCACCGTCGCCGAACAGAATGGCGGTCGAGCGATCACTCCAATCAGTGATGCGCGAGAGCGTCTCGGCACCCACGACCAGGGCGCGTTTCGCGTCCCCACAGCGCACGTATTTATCCGCGATCGACAGCGCATACATGAAACCGGCGCACGCGGTCTCGACGCTGAAAGCCGGCGCGCCGCGACAACCGAGCCGCCCTTGCAGCAGCGTCCCACAGTTGGGAAAAACGAGGTCCGGTGTCGTCGTGCCGAAGGCGATGAAGTCGATGTCCTCCGGCTTGAGGCCCGCGGCCTCAATCGCCCGGCGCGCGGCGTGCTCGGCGAGATCGACGGTGGTCTCGCCGTCAGCAGCGATGTGACGACGCTCGATGCCGGTGCGGGTGCGGATCCACTCATCGGTGGTGTCGAACATCTTCTCGAAATCGAAGTTCGTCAGAACTTTTTCGGGAAGGTGCGAGCCGGTGCCCGTGATGCGTGAATGAATCAAGTTACCGATCCTTATGCGCTCTGCTTCGTGGCCGTCGGCTGCGCAATGGCCTGTTGCGCAATCGTAGCCTGCAGTGCCTGTGCGATGTGCTCTGTCAGTCCGCGACGGGCGGCGAGCGCGGCGGTCGCAATCGCTCTCGAGAAGGCAACGCCTTTGGCCCGGCCATGACTTTTTACCACGATACCTCCGAGGCCGACCATGCAGGCGCCGTTATAACGGGCCGGATCGATTCCGGCGGCCACCCGGCGCAGCACCGGGCGGGCGACCAGGCCGGCGAGTTTGTCGATCCAGGAGGCGTTGAATTCCCGGCGCATGCGGTCGGCGATCAGGCCGGCGGCGCCCTCCATGGTCTTCAGGGCCACGTTGCCGGTAAATCCGTCCGTGACCACGACATCGACGTCGCCGGAGAATATGTCGTCACCCTCGACGAACCCGACATAGTTCAGGCCGCTCGCAGCCAGCAGCGCATGCGCCGCCTGCACGACCTCGTGGCCCTTGATGTCTTCCTCGCCGATGTTGAGAAGGCCGATGCGCGGCGACTCGCGGCCATGAATGTCGCGCGAGAGGATGGCGCCCATGGCCGCGAACTGGCGCAGCTGCTCCGGAGTCGCCTTGGTGTTGGCGCCTAGATCGAGCATGAGTGTGTGGCCGTGAGCGGCGGGAATGGCGGAGATGATGGCGGCGCGCTCGACGCCCGGAATGGTCTTCAGGACGAAGTGCGCCATTGCGGTGAGTGCGCCGGTGTTACCGGAGCTGACGCAGGCCGACGCCCGGCCCTCTTTCACGAGGTCGATCGCGACCCGCATGGAGGAGTTTTTCTTCCGGCGGATGGCCTCACGAGGTGAATCGCCCATGGCGACTACCTCGGTGGCCGGGGCGACTTCGGCCCGCGCACGGAGCGCTTCGGGCCAGGACCGCAGCTCCCCCTCGATCAGCGCAGGGTCGCCAACCAACAGCACGCGCAGGCTCGCATCCTCGCGCAGCGCGTGGGACGCACCGGCAACGTACTCGCGCGGCTGTTGGTCGCCGCTCATCACATCGATGGCGATCGGCAGCACGCGGGACGTAGGGGCGTCAGGATCTATCTAGTGAGAACCGCTTATTCGGCGTCTTCGACTTCGGCGGGCTTCTCGATCACGCGCTTGCCGCGATAGAAGCCATCCGGAGTGATGCGATGACGCAGGTGGGTCTCACCCGACTGCGGGTCGATCGAGAGGGCGGGCTTCGTGAGTCCGTCGTGCGAACGGTGCATACCGCGCGCCGAGGGCGTCTTGCGGCTCTTTTGAACGGGCATTTTCTTAACTCCTACTCAAACTACTGGCGTTTCAACAACTCGGCGAGTTGCTCAAACGGCTTCTGTGTCTCTTCTTCACGCCCGTCATCCGCGAGCGGTGCCTCCGGAGCCAGGTCACAGGCGGCATCTTCCGCATGCAACGGCACGATCGGCAACGTCAACAACAACTCTTCTTCAACCAACTCGCCGACACTGATGCGGCCCTCCGGAGCGAGCACCGGCTCGAGCTCCTCGGGCACGCGATTCGCGTCAGCCTCGATGGCGATCAACCCCACTTCCGTCGCGGCCTCGATCCCAACTTCCATCGCTTCCAGGCAGCGCTGGCAAACGAGGCGCGCGGTCCCATTCACCGTCAACTCCGCGACCGGTATGCCGGCGGCACGCCGAAAATGCACGCGCCCGTGCACTTCTCCCGCCACGCTGGCGAGTTGCGCGCGCAGACGAGGAAGCTCGGCGAGCGGAATGACAAAATCGACGTCGGCTTCGGCTTCGGACAGCCGATCGACATCGAGCGGCTTCAACCAGGGCGACGACATGGGGCGCGTATAATAGGTAGGCGCAGGGGCCAAGTCAAAATCCTTTTTGTGCCTAAGCCCTTGTTTCGCCGAACCATTTCCTTAGAGCCCTTCTTATCGTGACCCTTTTGGCATGAACCCGCTCATTCTGGCCTCGACTTCCCCTTACCGCCGCATGCTGCTGGAGCGCTTCGGGCTGCCCTTCGAGACGGTCCGACCCGAGGTGGGCGAAGA
>DATBCZ010000193.1:0-17953 GCA_036270175.1 Steroidobacteraceae bacterium
AACTCGATCATGTTCACCATCGCACTGGCGATATTCACATTGCTCGATTCGAGCGTCCCGGGAGTCACCGTCGTCGCGGCGTCGGCTTCCACCGGGTCGGTACTCGTGCTGTGAAAGAGAGCGTCCGCTCCCCGCTGCAGCGTATTGGCCGGCGGGTTGACGAGTTTCATGCGCGCGACGATGGCATTCGTTTGTGCGGTCGAGCCGAGCGGGACGATTGAGATCGAGCCGTCCTTTGCCACGGTGATCGAGCTATAAGGCGGCACACTGATCGGGCCGTTGTCGCCCAACACAGGATGCCCCGTCGCAGTCAGGAGCTGACCGCTCGGATCTACATGGAGGTCGCCGGCGCGCGTGTAGGCTTCGTTTCCGGTCGCGTCCTGTACCGCTAAGTAGCCCGTACCGTTCACGGACACATCCAGGGCGTTGCCGGTCTCTTGCTGTGATCCGACCGAGGAGTCCCAACCGACTACATTGTCCTGGGCATAGACGCGCGACGCATAGCCCGGTCCGCTCACCGCACGACTCTGGAACGCGCTCAGATCGGCCTTGAAGCCGGTCGTGCTCGCGTTCGCGAGGTTGTGGTTGTTGGCGGCCTGGGCGCGCAGGGTCTCTTTCGCACCCGACATCGCAACGTATAGCAGCTTGTCCATGGTCGGCTCGTGCGCTTACGCGTCTTAACCGTTCTGGGTCACGGTGATGACCGTCTGGGTGATCTGGTCCTGTGTCTGGATCATCTGTGCGTTCGCCTGGAAGTCGCGTTGCGCGGTGATCATGTCGACCAGGGCCGAAGTCGTGTCGACGTTCGACTGCTCGAGCGCGCCGGACTGGATGCTGCCGAAGCCGGAGCCGCCCGCGATGCCCTGTACCACCGATCCCGAGGCGGTCGTGGCGGTCCAGCTCGCATTGCCGTTCTGCTGCAAGCCCTGGGTGTTGGCGAAGTTCGCCATCGCGATCTGGCCGAGGGCCACCGAGCGGCCGTTCGTGAAGCTCGCCTGTACGACACCCGAGGAGTCGATGTTGATGCCCGTGAGCGTGCCGGTCGTAAAGCCGTCCTGTTGTACGGCCGTCACCGCGAAGGTGGAGCCGGTCTGCTGCGTCTGGTTGAAATTGAACGTCATGTTTATGTCCGCGGCGCCCGTAGCCGGCGTGTAGGCCGGCAAAGTGACCTGGCCGTTGGGCGGGTTGGTCAGCACACCGGAGGTCGAATACTGGAGGTCCTGCGGCGTGCCGACGGCGTTGCCGTCGACATAGGTCTGCACTGACCAGTCATTGGCGGCTGCGCCCTTGGTGAAGTAGAGCGACGCCGTGTGTGCCGCGCCCAGCGAGTCATAGACGGTGAGGGAGGTCGTGTCTGTGTAGCTCGTCGGATCCGCGGGGTTGAAGGGCGTCGTGGTCGGTACGGTGGCGTTCGCCGGCAACGTTGCGGTAATCGACGCGGTCGCGGTCGCTTGCGGCGCGCTTTCATTCGTCGTGAGAGTGAGATTCGACAGGCCGCCGGTGTTGAATCCGCCGGTGGGCAGTGGCGCATAGACCTGCAGGGCCGCGCCGGAGGAGGTGACCACCTGCCCGGCGTTGTTGAGCTGGAACTGGCCGTCGCGCGTATAGGAGAGCGCGCCGCCATTGCTGACCGTAAAGAAGCCATTGCCGTTGATGGCGAGGTCGAGGCTGTTACCGGTCGTCTCGACGTTACCCTGGCTGAACTGCTGCGCCACTTCCTGGACCCTGACGCCGTTGCCCACGGCAGTCGAGGACACGCCGGTCGCAGTCGCGGCGTAGATATCGCCGAACTCGGCGCGCGAGCCTTTGAAGCCCACGGTAGCGGAGTTCGCCAGGTTGTTGGAAACCACCGCGAGATCCTGGGTGGCGGCGTTCAGGCCCGTGAGGGCGACATTGAATGACATGGAATCCGCTCCTTAAAGAATGCTGACAATGCTGCTGAGTGCGACGGTGCCGTTCTCGGTCGTGACATCGAGCGCCTGGGTCGACGGATCGACGATGACGCTCGTGACCTTGGAGGCGATCAGCGGGGTGAGCTTCGTGTTCGTCACGCCGTCGCTGGACGTCGCTGCGATGGTGTACTGTCCCGCCGGTGCGGCTGCGCCAGTGCTGGTTGTGCCGTTCCACGTGAAGTTGGTGAGTCCCGTGTCCGCGGGCGCGACCTGGAAGGTGTTGATGAGTGAGCCTTTCGAGTCCGTGACGGTCACTGTTACCCGTGTGGCGCCCGTTGGGGGGTTTACAGCGCCACTCACCGAGCCACCGCTGGAATCGAGCATGGCGGTCGTGCTGGGCGCCAGCACGGTCTGCCCCAGAAGCGCTGCGCCATTGGCCATCTGGGTGGATTGCAGGCTGGTCTGCAAGCCCGACAGCGAGGTCTGCATGGACTGCATGCTCGACACCTCGCTCATCTGCTCGAGTTGGCCGAGAAACTGTGTCGGGTCGGTCGGCTGCAGCGGATTCTGGTCCTTCAGCTGCGTGGTGATGAGCTGCAGGAAATCCGCCGGCGTGATGTTCAGCGCGCTGCTGAGAGCGGAGCTGGACGAGCTGTTGCTGCTCGTGCTCGAGCCGACCGGGTCTGTGGATGATGACATGCGAATCCTTTAACGATCAGTGGGGGCGCCGGATCAGGAGCCGAGCTTCAAGGTCGCGAGCATCAGCTGTTTCGAGGTGTTCATGACCTCGACGTTGTTCTGATAGGCGCGTGAGGCCGAAATCATGTCAGTCATCTCTTCGATGACGTTCACGTTGGGCGAGTAGACGTTGCCGTCCGCGTTGGCGAGCGGGTTGCCCGGCTCGTAACGTTCGGTAGGGTCGGCCGTGCTTTCAACGATGCCGCGAACACGTACCGCGGCACTTCCCGCGTCGGTCCCGTTGGCTGCGTTGAGTGCCTGCGCGGCGATCGAGGCTTTGACACTCTCGAATACCGGGTGCCGTGCCTTGTAGACCGTGGAGGGGTCACCGCTGACGCTGTCGGCGTTTGCGAGGTTGCTGGCCACGGTGTTGAGTCGAACCGACTGGGCCGAGATCCCGGAGCCGGCGATGTCGAATATCTTGAATGAGGACATGGCGACTGCTCCCGTACTTACTGGCCGGTGATGGCGGTCATCAGGTCTTTCAGGCTTCCCGTCAGGAAGGTCAGGGTCGCCTGGTAGCGGACGGTGTTGTCCGCGAACGCCGCCTGCTCCATCTGCGCGTCGACGGTGTTGCCATCGAGCGAGGGAGCGAGCGGGACTCTGTATTTGAGCGCGCCCGAAGTGTCTAGGTCGCCGGTGGTCGCGCTGTTGCTTATCTGGTTGGAACTCGTCGTCGCCAGGGGCAGCGCCGCTCCCGGCGAGCCGGCCTGGGCGAGGGCGGTCTTGAAGTCGATGTCCTGTGCCTTGTAGTTAGGCGTGTCGACGTTCGCGAGATTCTTCGCGAGCACTTCCATACGCTTCGACTGCACTTTGAGTGCGTCTTGCTGTACTCCGAGATACGAATCTATGCTGAGTGGCATGTGCGTGCGTCCGTCAAAAGAATGACTTGGCGGAAGCAACAGCAATACGCATGCCAATCGCATGGAGGGCCGCTGTGGGCGCTCCAGGGTGCGTTGGGGTGTGAGACGGGTCACGCGGGCGGCAAGAGACTGCCGCCGGGCGAGCGGCCGAAAAGCGGCGCGCCAATTGGCCCGCCACTTGCAACTACCCTGTCATGAGAATGCAAGTGACAGAAAGCCGTCGCACCGCACTGCTGTTGTTAGCGACCTGGCTGGCCGGAACTGTAGCGGTCGTTGCCCAGGACGCCGGCCGTACGGAGTCACCGGAAGCGATCCGCGCCGCGGCCGAGTCCTACGTGAAATCACAGCTGCCGCGGGATGCGAATGTGGCGAGCGTGACCGCGGGCGCTTTGGATAGCCGTCTACGCTTGGTTCGTTGCACGGAGGGCCTGCAGGTCCAACTTCCGACAGGCGCGGCGCTGCAGTCGCGAACCATGGTGGGAGTCGGTTGCCAGGGGCCGGTGCGCTGGAAAGTCTATGTGCCGGTCACGGTCGAGAGCCGCATCACGGTTCTCATTCTCAAACACCCGGTGCCGCGCGATGCGCGCCTCACTATAGAAGATGTGACTGTCGAGTCCCGCAAGGTGACCGGTCTTGCCACGGCCTTCCTGACCAGTGTGAGCGACCTGCAGGCGCGCTCGGTGGAGCGGCCGCTGCCCATGGGCGCGACCCTGACCATGGATATGTTCAAACCCGACCTGGTGATCCGTCATGGCCAGGAGGTCACCCTGGTCGCCGCGGGCGGTGGGATCGAAGTGCGCGCCGCCGGTAGGGCTCTTGCGGATGCAGCGGGGGGCACGCGGCTCAAGGTACAGAATCTGAGCTCCCTGAAAGTGGTGGAGGGAGTGGTGGAAGGACCCGATCTCGTGAGGGTGGCGCAATGATTCCTGTCGGGAATCTGAGACGGCCGCTACAGTTTCGGCGAACCTGGTCGCTAACCAGTTCGCAGTACGAGACACGGAGAGCTGCCAGTGGCTAACACAATTGATGGTTTCCAGGGGAACGGCGCTACATCGGTGGCGACCAACCGTACCCCGCAATCCGCTCGGGACAACACCTTGCCCGCCACGACCGCCAATGCGCAGTCGGGTGGTAGTAATGAAGAGGTGCAGATCACCAGCACGGCCGCGCAACTCGCCAGCCTCGGGCAGAAACTGAGCTCGATGCCGGCGGTCGACCAGAATCGCGTCGCGCGCATCACCCAGTCGCTCGCGGATGGCAGCTACGGGATTTCGCCGGACAAGATCGCCAGCGGACTATTGCAGTCCGACCATGCGCTGGCGCAGATCGGCTTATAAAGAGAGTGAGGTATGGATCAGGCACAGTGTCGCGAGAAGATGGGCAAGCTGATCACCGAGGAATCCACGGGCCTGGCCCAGCTCATGGACCTGCTCGAGCACGAGCACGGCCTGCTTCTGGCCGGTGACGCCGTAGCCCTCGGGACGGCCATCAACGAGCGCCAGCGCTGTGTCGCACGCATTGCCCGCGTGGACGATGAGCGCCGCGCCATGTGCCGCGCCGGGAATTATTCCCTCGACGCCCAGGGGCTGGAGAGCCTGCTGCGCTGGTGTGATCCGGACGGAACACTCTCCACGCGCTGGGCCGAATGCGCCGCCGCGGCCACGCGTTGCCGCATGCTCAATGATCGCAACGGGGCCCTGGTAGGAACGCAGCTTCAGCACGTTCGGGCCCGGCTGGGGACGCTCATCCAGTCCGGCCGCGAGACGCTCACCTACCGTCGCAATGGTGCCTACGGCCAGGGTACCGTCGGCCGGATGCTGGCCACCGAGGCCTGACCCGGCTCGCCGCGACGGCGCGTTATGACCGTTATGTGGTCGTCGGGCCGCGTTGCATAACGCACCGCCCTCATACGGTGACGTGATTTTGATCTCAGCCCTAAAGTTCTTCTCGTGGCGGCCGCTACAGCAGGTAGTGAAGTCCCAGGAGAGTTCCTGTGTCGAGCAAAATCGGTGGAGTCGCCGGCAATAGTCCGACCGCCCCTATAGGCGCCGGCCGTGCCGTACAGCGCCCGCAGGACGCCGCCGCTGGCGGTACCCAAAGCTCTGACGCGTCGTCCGGTGGGAGCCAGGAAAACGTCCAGATCACGGGAGTCGCCCGGCAGCTCGCTTCCCTCGAGCAGGCGGTCCGTGATGTCCCCGAGGTGAATAGCGCCCGGGTGGCCCAGATCAGCAGCTCGATCGAGCAGGGGACCTACACGGTCAACGCCCAGGGCATCGCCGACAAGCTCGTGCAGATGGAGAAGGAGCTCGCGCACCTGGGGAATCAACATCAGCCCGAAGCGGAATCTGACGCGGAATAGCCGTCGTGGACGCCAATGCCCTCGACCGGGACGTCTGCCGCGAACACCTTGCCGAGGTGCTCGCCGAAGAGGCGGCCCTGTTGGGTGAGCTGCGCACTCTCCTCGAGCGCGAATACGAAGTACTGGGTACCAAAGACGCCATCGCGGTGGAGAAGACCGTTCTCGCCCGCCAGGAGCGCGTAGGCGCTCTCGCCCGCGTCGAGGAGCATCGCCGCTCCCTTTGCAGCCTGCACGGTTACTCGGCCGACTACGCGGGCCTCGAGGGCCTCATAGTCTGGTGCGACCCCCAGGGGACGTTGGTTTCGCGCCTGCGCGAGTGTGCCAAGCGTGCCGCCGATTGTCGCGATCTGAACGAGCGCAACGGAACGCTGGTGGCCGCGAAGTTGAAGCGTGTGGAGGGGCTGTTAGGGGCGCTGACAGGGCGTACCAGCTCGGCCGACACCTATAACGCGAATGGCTCGAACGCGCCGACGCGCCCGGGCCGCGTGTTAGGCGCTGCGTAGGCAATCGCGGCACGCGAGTGCCTCCAATCGATCAGCCGAGCGCGTCGCGCAGCGCTGCCAGCTCCTGCGCCGATTCCTTCAGGAAAGTATCGCAGGCCGCATAGTCGAGACGCAGCCGCTGCAGGGGCTTCGAGCACTGCGTCTGCGCCTGCAATACCGCCGGCTCACCCTGTAGATCCGCGAGGATCGTGGCGACCACCAGCACGTCGGCGAGATTCGCCGTGCCGCGGGTCTCGCGATCGAAATTCTCCGAGTCGTGCACCGCCTGGACGATCTCATCGGCGATGCCCCAGTTCTCCAGCAGTGCCGCCGCAATACTCAGGTGCCAGTCGTGCTCGATGGTCTGGTAGGTGAGGGCGTCGGCAAACAGTGAGGGATGGCGGCTCGCGCGTGTCAGAATGTAGAGGCGGCCTATTCCCTGCAGCAGGCCGGCGAGCATGGCGGTGTCCGCGCTGACACTGGTCAGGCGGCGCGCGACCGCGTAGCTCAGCGCCGCGACCTGGACGCCATGGCGCCAGAGCACGCCGAGCTGCTTTTCCAGGCCTTTCAGTGCGGGCGCATCTTTCAACTGCTGGATGGCGAAGGCGATCGTCGCGGAACGCACGGTGTCGAGTCCCACGCGGGCGACCGCGGCACGCAGATCCACGACCTTGGCGCCAACGGGATTCAAGGCCGCGGAGTTCGCCATCCGCACGAGCTGCGTAGCGAGCACCGGCTCGCTGCCGATGACACGCACGATCCGCGCGCCATCGGAGGATTCATCGGCCAACACTTTTTGCACACGCATCACAATGTGCGGAAACCCGGGCAGCTCGACTTTGCCGCCCGAGAGCTCGGCCGCGAGTGCCTGCACAAAGGTGAAAGCGACGTTGCTGTCCTCATTGGAGGAGTTGGTGTCGCCGGGCCTTATGGAAGCTGATGCGTTCATGTGCTGTTTCTAATGGCTATGCGCCCCAGGCTGCGCGCCCCGATCAAACCCCGAGCGCCTGCCTCAGGGCGTCAATTTCGTGCTCCGATTCGTCGATGAGTTTCTCGTAGCTGGCGCGGTCGATGTTCATGCGCTTGCAGGCGGCGACGTCGTGCATGTTGATTTCGAGCGATTCCGGGTGCTCTTTGAAAGCGGCGAGAAGGTTGCCGACGGTGAGCACATCCGTCAGGTCCACCGGGCCGCTGTGCGCGCGCTCCAGGTCCTCGTAGTCGCTCACGGCGACGACGATTTCCTCGGCCATGTCCCAGTTCTCCAGCAGCGCCTTCGCCACCGGGCTGTGCCAGTCGCGCACGATCTGGCTGTAGGTGGCCTGGTCGGCGAACAGGGCGGGGTGGTTGCTCGAGCGAGTGAGAATGTACAGCTTGCCGATCCCGTGCAGCAGGCCGGCGAGCATCCCGGTGTCCGGGTTGACCTGGCTGTAGCGCTTCGCAACAGCGTGTGACATGGCCGCCACGGCGGCGCTGCTCTTCCACAGGTCGTCGAGGGGCTTCTCCAGGCCTTTCAGGGAATCGACTTTCTTCAGCTGCGACATCGCGAAGGCAATTGCTGCACTGCGGACCATGTTGTGGCCCATGCGATTGATGGCCGTACGCAGATCGTTGATCGGCTTCCCGGTGAAGTTGAGCGCCGCGGAGTTGGCAATCTGCATGAGACGGGCGGCCAGCGCCGGCTCGGAGCCGACGACGCGCACCACCTGTTCCTGGGTGACCTCTTCGTCGCCCAGCACTTTCCGGACACGCAATGCGATATCCGGAAAGCTGGGAAGGTCAACCTTGCCCCTGGACAGCTCGGAGGCCAACGCCTGTACGAAAGCGAACGCTTCCGCGTCGACGGTGCTCTTCTGGGCCTGGGCAGCAGCGGTATTCATCGGGATCCCTCTTGAAACGGTAGCGGCTTATCCTCCGTCCACTTGAGAACTAAGTCCCGTAACCGGTTCACGCCTCGCGTGCGTCGCGGGTGATATCCATCGCGTCGGCCAGGGAGAGGATCTTTCCTGCCACATTTTCGAGCGCCAGGACGTATTGCGCGGCCCCCAGGGTGACCGCTTCGCCGGGCATTCCCCAGACCACGCTCGTCGCCTCGTCCTGCGCGATCGTCCGGCTGCCTGCGTCGAGCATCTCCTTCAAACCCCGGGCGCCGTCTTTTCCCATGCCGGTGAGGATGGCGCCTATGGCGTTGCGACCGGCGTTCTGTGCGACCGAGCGGAAAAGGACGTCCACCGAGGGCTTATGCCGATTTACGGGCACGCCGTCGTCGAGACGACAGACATAGCGGGCGCCATCGCGCACGACCATGAGGTGCTTGTCACCCGGTGCGATGTAGGCATGCCCGGCCAGGACCTGCTGACCGTCCTCCGCCTCATACACGGTCACGTGGCAGCAGTCGTTCATTCGCTTCGCGAACGGGCCGCTGAAGGCTTTCGGAATATGTTGGGCAATGACCACGCCGGGGGTATCCGGAGGTAGCCGCATGAGGACTTCCTTGATCGCCTCGGTGCCGCCCGTGGACGCGCCGATCGCAATGATGCGATCCGTGGTACGCAGCTGTTTGGGCGGGGGAGCCTTGGGCAATACCGCGTCGGTGCTGTGCGCCGCTTTGGCGCTAATCATCGCAGCACGCCGTGGATCGAGAGCCCGCACGCTGGCCTTGGAGGCCGCCCGGATCTTGTCGATGAGCTCGTCGCCGTAGTCCTTCAGGGTCGCGGCCAGATCGATTTTCGGCTTCGACAGGTAGTCCACCGCGCCCAGCGCGAGGGCGTCCAACGTAACATCCGCGCCCCGCTCGGTGAGGGATGAGACCATGACGACCGGCATCGGGCGCAGCCGCATGAGGTTCTTCAGGAAGGTGATGCCGTCCATTTTCGGCATCTCGACGTCCAGTGTCAGGACGTCGGGGTTGAGCGCTTTGATCTTCTCGCGCGCGATGTGCGCGTCGCTCGCGACGCCGACGACCTCGATGCCCGGGTCCGCCTTGAGTATGTCGGTGAGCAAGCTCCGCACGAGTGCGGAGTCATCGACGATGAGAACTTTGATCCGGCGCCGTTCCGCGCTGGCGGGTGCGGCTGTAGTGCTGTTCATATGGATTGCGCCTATTCGAACAGATCGACGTCGCCGCCGTCCGTAGCCTGCTTCTTGAGACTGTCGCGGTACAACTGCTCGTGGTGACTGATGGTGCGGTTCTCTACCTGCGGCAGCTTGCGCAGCTTGCAGCGCCCGCTGGCCGGAAAGTAGATCACCTTGCGAGGTTGGGTGCCGCCCATGTCTTCGGCTGCAATGCGCAGCCCTTCGAGCTGTATGTAGCTCTTGATGAAATCGATGTTGCGCTCGCCGACGTCCGTCATCCCCGCCAGGATGCGGCCGCCGCCGAAGAGTTTGATCTCCAGCCGCTCGCGCGTCGCGCCCAGCTTGAGCAGATCGTTGATCAGACTTTCCATCGCGTACGAGCCGTAACGGGTCGCGAGTCCCACGGCGGGATCGAGCCAGTTGTTGGGTCCGACGGATTTGTCTTCCGGCAGCATGAAGTGATTCATGCCACCCACGTTGATGCGCGGATCGCGGATACAGGCGGAAATGCACGAGCCCAGCACCGTACTGACCGCCTCGTCGCCCTTGGTCACGTAATACTCACCGGGCAGGATCTTCACGGCCCAGCGCTCGTTCTCCGCATCCCAGTGACGCGTCATGTGCGAGAACGCCGGCAGCATCGGGCCCGGCTCGACGGGTGCAGTGCGATTGAGAAAAGCGTTCATGTCATGCCCGTCGGTACACGGTCTTGCCGATCGGCGTGTAGCTTTCCGACACTTTGAAGAGGCTCTCCGAATGCCCCAGGAATAGCAGGTTACCGGGGCGCTGCAGTTGCGCGATGCGGGAGAACAACTCGCGCTGGGTATCCTTGTCGAAATAGATCACGACGTTTCTGCAGAAGATGGCGTCCAGTGGACCCTTCATCGGCAGGGGGTGCATGAGGTTGAGCTGCTTGAAGGTAATGAGTGACGTGAGTTCCGGCTTGACCTCGTAGGTTGGGCCTTCACGTCCGCGCCGCTCTGCAAAAAAACGTGAGATTCGTTGCGGGCCGATGGCCCGCACGCGCTCTGCGGCGTAAATGCCGCGCTGCGCTTTGGCCAACACGTCCGAATCGAGGTCGGTCGCCAGGATCTTCACATCCCAGGTGCGCAGATCAGGGATCGATTCGATCACCGTCATGGCGAGCGAGTAAGCCTCCTCCCCGGTCGAGCAGCCCGCGGACCAGATGCGCACCCGGCGTGATGCGGCGCGATTGGCCACCATGGGCTGCAACACCTGGTCGCGCAGATAATCGAAGTGATGCGACTCGCGAAAAAACGAGGTGAGATTCGTGGTGATGGCATTGCAAAACTCGCCGATCTCGCGGCCGCCATCACTGGCCAGCAGGTCGCGGTACTCGGCGAAGGTGCGCAGGCGTAGCACGCGCAGGCGCCGCGCCAGTCGTCCGTACACGAGCTCGCGCTTCTGATCCGAGAGATTGATGCCCGTGATTTCCTTGACGAGCTTCCGCAAAGCTTCGAAATCTTCGTTGCCGAATTCGAACTCACGTGCCCTGGGGGCCGCAAGCGCTTCGCGGAGCTGGTTGGATATCATGGCAGCGGCCTGTCAGAACAACTCAACGCTGCCCTCGTTGGCATGCAGCGCGGGAACGGTGGTGCGCCCTCCGGTGCCGGGCAACAGCAGGTTGAAGAGAATCCGGTGCGAGTCCGAGGTAAAGCGGGCACGCAGGTTCTCGAGCAGCACCTGCCAGTTGTGCGGATCGCCCGCCAGCGGACGGCCCGCCATGTCCGTGGGCACCTCGCTGAACGCCAGGGTAGCCAGGAGATTGCGCACCTGGGTGAGCTGTTGTGTCAGGCGGTCGTGAAACTGCAGGTTCTCGATGCAGACCGCGACCTCCCGCGCCAGTTGCTCGCGGTGGGCCTGGATATCGTTGTCGCCGGGTCTGCCTTGCACGAGCTGCGCCATGCGCGCCAGCGCGCCGCTGAGCTCCTCCACGGGTCCGTTCGACTCGTGCAGGCACAGCTCGATCAGGGCTGCCGCGGCCTCTACCGGGGTCGCCGGCTCGGCCCGGGTGTGCAGTGCGCGGAGCTTGGTGGTTACACCGGTATCGACAGGGGCTCGTCCGGGGCGGTCATCATGCGATGCAGCATGGTGGGGTTGAGAAGGCACGTCGACCTTTTTCCTTTTATCGGCCGGAGCGTCTCGACGCGGAACGTCTGTATGTCGCTTCATTTTCTGCGGGTCACCTTCGGCAGAGAGCACACTCCGGGGTACTCGTAGTACCGTCCCTGGAGCCTTCCCCCCGCCGGCCATCCATGGCCGGCGCTCGGCCCCGGTGTGCCGGGCCTCGCCCTCAACCGCTCTTCGACTTGAAGGTGCGGACCTGTTCGTTGAACTTGCTGGCAACCTTCGTGAGCGTGTCCACGGCCAGGTTGTGCATCTTCTCCTGGTCGCCGGCGCTCAGGCGATTCTGCTTCGCCTCGAACTCCAGGCACTTGAGGTAGGTGTCGACGTCGCCGTTGTATTCCTTCAACGTCTGCATCGCGGTGACCATTTCCTGCTCGCTCGCGGTTTTGCCGTCGGGAATTTTGCTCGGTGCCGGCGGCAGTACGCAGTCCGCGTGAGCCGCGAGGCTCACCGAATAAGCGACGGCCAGGGCGAACAGCATCCTCTTTGCGGATTTCATGACATGTCCTCGTATCGTAGTGATGAAAAAAACTCTAACCGAGCACTTTGGCGACGGTCGCCAGCAGCCTCTCGGGGTTGAAGGGTTTCACAAGCCAACCAGTCGCCCCCGCCGCCTTCCCTTGTTGCTTGCGCTCAGTCGTCGCTTCTGTCGTCAACACCAGGAGTGGCACGTACTTGTAGCTTGCGCGATTGCGCAACTCGCGCACCAACGTGATGCCGTCCATGTTCGGCATATTCACATCGGTGATCACGAGATCGAACTTCGTCTTTTCGGCGATCTCCAGGGCCTGGCAGCCATCGATGGCCTGCTCTACCTGGTGACCCGCGCCGGCGAGCGTAATGCCCACCATCTGGCGCATCGCCGCCGAGTCATCTACCGCTAGTATCCGGGCCATCGCCGCTCTCCGTTGATTGTCCCGATCATTTCTAGAACTCCCGCCAGTCGGTATCGGCGCCGTTGCCGGTCGCACGGGCGACGGCCTGGCGCGCGGGTGACAGCGCCACATCCGCTACCGCCGTGGCGGCGCCGGACTTGCCCGCTTTCCCCGCCCAGGGGCGCGGGCCCCCCCGACGGTCCGCACGTACGGACGTGTCCGCGCGGGATTTCGCTGTCGCCCCACTGGTGTGGGCGGCAGCGCTGTTGCTTGTTGCATTGAGGGCGGCCTCGGCGATCCGGTAGCGCGCCAGCATCTCGTTGAGTCCGCGCACCTGCTCGGCCATCGCCTGCGAGGCCGCGGTCGCCTCTTCGACGAGGGCGGCGTTCTGTTGAGTCAGCTCGTCCATCTGCATGACGGCGCGGTTGACCTGCTCGATACCCGAAGACTGCTCGCGTGAGGCGGCGGCGATTTCGGCGACGATGTCGGAGACCTTCTTCACCGAAGCCACGATCTTCTCGAGGGTCTGACCGGACTGGGTGACGAGCACCGAGCCGTCCTCGACCTTCTTGACCGAGTCCTGGATGAGCTCTTTGATCTCTTTCGCCGCCGTGGCCGAGCGGCCGGCGAGGCTGCGGACCTCGCTGGCGACGACCGCGAAGCCGCGGCCCTGCTCGCCGGCCCGGGCGGCTTCGACCGCGGCGTTCAGGGCGAGGAGGTTGGTCTGGAACGCGATGTCGTCGATGACACCGATGATGTCGGCGATCTTCTTCGACGCGTCGTTGATGTCCGCCATCGCCTTGACGGCCTGGCTGACCACCGAGCCGCCTTTCTCCGCCTGGTCGCGCGCCGCCATGGCGAGCTGGTTCGCCTGGCCGGCGTTGTCGGCGTTCTGCTTGACGGTGGTCGTCATCTCCTCCATCGAGGAGGCTGTTTCTTCCAGCGACGAGGACTGCTCTTCGGTGCGCTGTGACAGATTGGCGTTGCCCGAGGAAATCTCGTCGGCGCCACGATGCACTTCGGCGGCCACGAGCTTCACCTTCGAGACGACCTCGGCCATGTTGTCGGCGAGCTGGTTGACGCCACGGCTCATTGCTTCGAAGAAGGCCGTCTTGCCGGAGAGCTCGATGCGCTTGCTCAGGTCGCCACCCACGACGGCGGCGAGCATGTTCTGCATCTCCTTCTCGACGGCGACTTCCTGCGTGCGGTCCGTCCACTCGACGACCGTACCGATGCGCTCGCCCTTGTCGTTGCGGACCGGGTTGGCGACGGTGCGGAACGTGCAGGCACCGAGGGTGCGTTCGTGCATGTCGGAGCCCGTGAGGTTGTCGAGCGCGCGGCGCATGTTATTCGGGTCGATCGATAGCACGTCCATGTTCGCGCCACGGAGCCGGGCCGCATCGAAATTCGGCAGTGTCTTGCGGATCTCGTGCTGATTGCGCGCGAACATCGCCTGGGCGGTGTCGTTCACATAGATGATCTGGTACTGCGCGTCCGAGAGCACCACGCTGGTGGAGACCTTGTCCAGCGCCTGGCGGATGCGTGAGTTCTCAGCCGCGAAGGCACGCTCTGTCTCGATCTGCGTGCGCAGCTTGCCCTGCATCTCATCGATTGCCTGCAGCACCTGGCCGGCCTCGTCGGTGCCGCCGCGCTCGATCTGGTTGTCGTACTTGCCGGCGGAGATGTGGCCGAACACCGCAACGGCGTGGGCCAGCGGGGCCGACAGCGAACGGGTAATCAGCCAGGAGAGCGCCAGCGCGAAGGCGAGAGCGATCGCCGTGATACCGGCAGTCAGGTTGCGCCAGGTCGTAACTTGCGCCAAACGCTGCTGCACGGCGGCGTTCATGGCGTTGTAGCTGACATCCGAGAGCTGTTGCAGCGTGGAGCTGATTTCGCGAGTCGCGGAATACAGCTCTGCCGTCGTGATCTCCAGCTTCTGCGCGTCGACGATTTTTTCCTTGACGGTGCCGTAGCCCGAGTTGAATGCGTTGCGGGCCGATTCGACCGCGGGATGCACTTTCACCCTGGCCTCTTCTGCGGCCCGGTCGAGATCCCGGCCGACACTGTCGAAGCGATCCACGAACTCGTCGTGATAGAGCTGGAGGGCCATGCGGTCGTCGCCGCCGAGATAACCCTTGATGCTGGCGCGCGTGGCGTACCAGCGAATGTTGCCGGATGCGATCAGCGCTTCGGGTACATCGTGTGTGGCGATCTGGATGAGCACCGATGTTTCCGGCGACGGATCCACGTTCAGCCCGGAACGTGCCGCGAGCGTCTCACTCAGCTTGAAAAGGTGATCGATCAGCGCGTTGTGGCGTGCCACGGCCTCATCGGCCGTGAGTTTCGGTCCCTCGGCCTTGAGCCGCTCCCAGTCTGACTTGATGCTCTGCCAGGACTCGGAAACCTTGAATTTCGCGCCGACCTTCGTATCGCTCGAATCGACGGCCGAGATGAGCTTGTCCATCTCGCTCTCGGAGGTGCTCACCTCGTCACGCCGTGCCGCATCGCCTGTCAACAGCGCGAACAGGCGGCTGCGATGGTTGGAAGCTTCCGCGAGCACCGCACCCACCGACTGCACGTAGCGGGCGCCCTCGATCTCATCGGACGCCAGCGCCACTTGTGCGTTGGCACCGCCCAGATAGAAGACCCCCAGCAGCGCAGTCGGCACGGCCATCGCTACTACGAGCAATGCCAGCTTCTGCCAGAGCTTCAAGCGATTCAGGAACTGCATGACCTTCAATCCTTGTTGTACCGACCTGATCAGAATTCCTGCCACTCGCTGCTGTCCTTGCCGGCTTCGGCACGGACGGGCGGGCGGGTGGCGGATGCAGCAGCCGCTTCAGGTCGGGGCGCGGCTGCGGCGGGTTTGCGATTGGCCTGGTTCGCCCAGGGACGAGTCGCTTTGCGGCGCTCGGCGCGCGAAGTTGCGCCGGACGTCGCCAGCTTCTTGTCGGCTGAAGCGTCTTTTACTGGAGCGGTGTCGCTCGTGACGGCCGGGCTGTGGACAGTCGCGTAGGCCGTACCATCACTTCCCGCCGGGACACCGGTGAAATCGTAACGAGCCATCATCTCGTTGAGGCCGCCGGCTTCCGTGGTCATTGCCTGGGAAGCGGCGGTCGCCTGCTCGACGAGCGCGGCGTTCTGTTGTGTCAGCTCGTCCATCTGCATGACGGCGCGGCCGACCTGCTCGATGCCGAGGGACTGCTCGCGCGAGGCGGCAGCGATCTCGGCCACGATGTCGGAGACTTTCTTCACGGAGACGACGATCTGCTCCAGCGTCTGTCCGGACTGGGTCACGAGCACCGAACCGTCGGACACCTTCTTGACGCTGTCCTGGATGAGGTCTTTGATCTCTTTCGCGGCGGTCGCCGAGCGCCCGGCCAGGTTCCTGACCTCCGACGCTACGACCGCGAAGCCGCGGCCCTGTTCTCCGGCGCGCGCTGCTTCGACCGCTGCGTTGAGCGCGAGGAGGTTCGTCTGGAAGGCGATCTCGTCGATGACACTGATGATGTCCGCGATCTTGCGGGCCGAGTCATTGATACCCGACATTGCCTGCACGGCTTTGCCGACCACCGTGCCACCCTGCTCGGCCTGGTCACGCGCGGCGAGCGCGAGTTGATTCGCCTGGCCGGCGTTGTCGGCGTTTTGTTTGACCGTCGTGGTCATCTCTTCCATTGACGATGCGGTTTCCTCGAGCGAGGCCGCCTGCTCTTCCGTACGCAGCGACAGGTTGGAGTTACCCGCCGAAATTTCCTCCGCGCCGCGATGAATTTCGGCCGCCGCGCTCTTCACCATCGACACGGTCGCGGTGATGTTGTCGGCGAGTTGGTTGATGCCGCGGCTCATGGCCTCGAAGAAGCCGTTCTTGCCGGCCAGGTCGATGCGCTTGCCGAGGTTGCCGCCGTTGACAGCGGCGAGCATGGTCTGCAGCTCTTTCTCGACACGCACTTCCTGCGTGCGTTGTGACCATTCCATCACGGTGCCGAGCCGCTCGCCCCGCTCGCCAATGACGGGATTCGTCACGGTGCGGAAAGTGAAATCACCCAGCACCCGCTCCTGTACGTCGGCGCCGGCCAGGTTGTCGAGCAGACGGCGCTGGCTCGTCGGGTCGGGTGACAGGGACTCGAGGCTGGAGCCGCGCAGGCGGGTCGCGTCGAAGTTAGGCAGCGTGGTGCGAATTTCCTGCGCGTTGCGGGTGAAGCTCGCCTGCGCAATGTCGTTCAAATAGATGATCTGGTGCTTCTCGTCGGCGAGCACCACACTCGTCGAAGCCTTGTCGAGCGCCTGCCGGATGCGGGTATTTTCCGCGGCAACCGAGCGCTCTGTCTCGATCTGGGTACGTAGCTTGCCCTGCATCTCATCGAGGGCTCGCAACACCTGGCCGGCTTCGTCGTGGGAGCTGGTGTCGACCTTGCTGTCGTAGTGGCCTGAAGAGATGCTGCCGAATACGGCTATGGCTTGCGTGAGCGGTTGCGTCAGGGAGCGGGAGACCATCCACGCGAGCGCCAGTGCGAACGCCAGCAGGAGGAAGCTGGTTCCGGCGGAGATATTCCGATGTAAGGTCAGGTCCGTCACGCGTTGCTGCAGCGCCTTGACGGTTGCCTCGAAGCTCGCGGCGGAGAGTTTCTTGACCGCGCTATTCGTGGCGACCCCCGCGTCGTATAACTCTGCTCCGGTCACCGACACGGTGGCCGCAGCGATGAGTTTCGCCTGTATGACCGACTCGTATTCAGCGGATGTCGACATCGCGGCGTCGAAGGAAGGGCGCAGCTCGGCCTGCGCGTCCGCCGGCAACTGCTCCAGGGCGGCCCGGGCTTGGTCGATCTCAGCGTGGAAACGGTCGCGATAGATCTGGATCCCCATGCGATCGTCGCCGCCCAGGTAGCCCTTGGAGGCCGCCTTCACGGCAAAGCGGCGCATGTTGCCCGCGTAGATCAACGCCTTCGGTGTGTAGTCGGAGGCCAGGTGAATGAGCGCGTGCGTTTTCACTTCCGGATCGAGCAAAGTCTTTGAGCGTCCACCCACGAGTTGCATCAACTGCTCGAGGTGATCGGTGAGAGCCACGTTCGCGGCGTCGCTCTCCGCCACGGACTGCGTGAGGGCCTTGGACTTCAGTGCCGCCCATTCGGCCTTTACGCTCTGCCAGGCATCCGACACGCCAAGCTGTTTGCCGAAGTCGACATTCAGCGAGTCCATGGCGGAAATCTGTTTCTCAACCTCCTCCTGCTGCGCGACTACGTCGCCGCGGCGCGCGGCGTCACCGCTCAGAAAGACGAACGCGCGGCCGCGGTGAGTGACGATCTCCCCTTCCACGGCACTCAAACCCTGCAGATAGCGCGCGCCATCGAGCTCATCACGGGCCTGGCTCACCTGCGTATCGGCGAGACGCAAGTAGAAGAAGCCAACCAGCGCGGCAGGAATGGCCATCGCGAGGACGAGCCATCCGAGTTTCTGCCAGAGCTTCAGGCGGTTGAGGACTTGAGTGATCATCAGTATTGACCTGCGATCAGGCAGCGGCGCCCGC